>NZ_CP072392.1:1059387-1321826 GCF_017742835.1 Aquabacter sp. L1I39 | reverse complement strand
CGCCTCCCTGGTCCAGGGCGACAAGGGCGAGCACAAGCTCATCTGGTCGCGATGAGCGGCCAAGGGCGCTCCGCTTCCCGCGGGGCGCCCGCCTTCCAGCCCGCAATTATGCGGAGCAGAACCCCCGCCGAAACCAGCGGCAACACAGACCTTACAGGCCGGCGCTCTGCATAATCCCGCTCTCCGCATAATCGGCGCGGCCGACCAGGACTCGGTGGCTCGGGGCGTTTTCGCCGGCGGCGCGGGTGTCGGGGATGATGCGCACGCCCCGGGCCTGCACGCCGAGGGTGACGATGTCGCCGGTGAACTCGTTGGTGCCGGTCTTCTTGAAGGTGCCGATGGTGGCCATGTTCCGTCTCCGTCCTGTCTTCTGAGCCCGCACCATTGCGGCCTCGATGGCGATCGGGAGGCCGAAGGCGAGCGACGCCACATCGCCTCGGGGTCCCCGTCGCGGTGGCGCGATGGGGTGAGGATTGCGACCGCAGCACAGCGGAGGACGGCGCAGGCGCGACTTTGTTGCTGCGCGAGGAATGACGGCGATCCGGGGTCCCGCGCAGCGCGCGGGGTGGGCGTCGGCAGGGGAAGAAAGTCGGGCCCAGCCGTTGTGGCATAGGCGCTCGAGGCGCAGCCGTCCTTCGGCCAGATCAGGCCATTGAAGAGGCCGTTTGGAGCGGGCACGGGCGGATGGATGAGGGAGACGGTTTGGCCTCGCGCCGGATATTGAGACCCGACCAGCCAGCATCGGCGGACGATACCCTGAGCTTGGCCAAGCTGCGCATTCCCCGTCCCTCCAACGTCACAAATGCTCTGCCCCTAGGGGTCTTTCGGCTGCGACGCGGCCGCCGTCCTCCACGCGCACCAATCTTGCCGCATCGGAGGTCGAAGCTGACGCGCCGGATCTCCGCTCCCTCCCGGCCCGACCGGTTGACGCGGACGCTATGTCACTCGCTGTCCGGGGCGCCGAACGGATATGGCGGTGTCAGAGAGGGGAGCTGTGCCCGTCAGAAGGGACGAACGCCTTCCTTTCGGTTATGCGAACGAAGGCGACAATGCCAACGACGGCGGCTCCGAGTATCGAAAACACCATCTGCCACGTCTGGGATGGCATGGTGTGCTTCACGATGCCATGGGTGGCGTGGAAGCCTGCGGCCACGGCCGGGACGACGAACACGGCAGCGATGAGCAGACGCGCCCAGATCGGGCGGACGATCGCGAACAGGAACTGGCCGAGGGCGTAAGTCAGGCCAGCGGCGGCAAGGCCGACAACAACGCCGAGCCATCCGGCACCGGTGTCATCGGCCCATGTGCCCGCCGTGATGCCCGCAAACAGCGGTAACGCGAATACCGCCAACGCGAATACCGCCAGCGTGAAGAGCAGCCAGCAGAGGAATGCGATTGTCCCCATGCTGAGGAGAATGCCGATGAAGATCATGGTGGTGGCCCCATAAGATCGGAGGAATGTGCCGCCACCGCCACCGCCACCGCCTCCGACGCACTCGCCCGATGAGCAGGCGGCGGCCACCATTCATCGCCGCCTGTTCGCCTCTCAGGTGCCGAAGGGGTCGATTTCTCGGACGATGGCGGCTTCGTCGCCGTCATATTCTGCAGCCGGGGCGACGGAGAGCGTGCCGTCGCCGGCGCGGAAGATGACGACGGTGGCCATCAGGGTGGTGGCGAGGCTGAAGGCGAAGGCGTGAGCGATCTGGGCGGACATCGACCTGGCTCCTGCGCGAGCGGAGGTCCATCCCCCGCTGACAGGCGCCCGAAAGGGCCGGCCGGTGGCCGCAATCACCGCGTGAGGCGCAGCCAGAGCGGCGGCACGCGCAGCGTAGTCGACCCTTCATGGGTTGATGGCGTCAGGCCATCGGCTGGACCCAAGGATCAGCGTCGTGAAGCGGGGGTGGTCGTCCGGTCAGGAGACCTTGATGGCGGGTTGCCGCTCATGCAGGTCGTCAGCGTTCCGCGTTCCACGGATTGATGACCGCTAAACCGGCGGCATGGAAGGCGCTGGTATCGCGCGTGGCCACAGGGAAGCCCCGGGAGGCTGCGATTGCGGCGATATAGCCGTCGGGCGTCGGAAAGCCCTTCCCGGCCGTGCGCGCTTTCACGGCGAGCTCGGCATAGTGTCGTGCGGCAGCGATATCGAACGGCAGGACACGGTCGGCGAACAGCTCCATCACCCCGTCCAGGGCTTCGGTGAGCCGGTCTTTGCGCTTGCCCGCGGGCAGCGCACCGATGCCATACAGTAGTTCGGCGATGGTGACGCTGGAGAGATAGAGCGTCTCGGCCGCCTGCTCGTCGAGCCACGCCCGGACGGTGTCATCGGGCGTGGGCTTCATCGCCTCCGAGATGACATTGGTGTCGAGAAGGATCATTCGAAGCTCATGGGCTCGGCGGGCGTCCTGTCGCGCGCCGGGCTGAGGGCGTCGACGTCCTCATTGGTCAGGCCGAGCCGGCGGCTGCGCTCCGCGAGCGCCGTGCCGAGCCGGAGGCGCGTGTCAGGGCGAACGGCGCTCTCAAGAATGTCGCGCATCTCGGCTTCGGTGCTGCGGCCATGCTGTGCCGCGCGCACCTTGAGGGCACGGTGCGTCGCCGCGGAGAGGTTGCGGATCGTCACTGCGGGCATGATAGCGCCTCCAGTAAGGCTGATAGCGTTGATAGCAAAATAGAGAACTTGCCATCACATTCAAGATGCAGGGTTCCGGCGGCGCTTATGCACCGCCGGAACTGAGGCGATAGACCGGGATGCCCATCTTGCGGGCTTTGTCGGCCAGATTGTCCTGAATGCCGGTGCCGGGAAAGATCACGACGCCGATCGGCACGATGTTCAGCATCTGGTCGTTGCGCTTGAAAGGCGCGGCCTTGGCGTGCTTCGTCCAGTCGGGCTTGAAGGCCACCTGCGGCACCTTGCGACTGTCGGCCCAGAGGGACGCGATCTTCTCCGCGCCTTTGGGCGAGCCGCCATGCAGCAGCACCATGTCCGGGTGCTTCGCGTGGATCTGATCGAGCTTAGCCCAGATCTGCCTGTGATCAGCGGTGTCGCCGCCCGAGAAGGCGATCTTCGGCCCGGCGGGCACAAGCACCTCAGTATCGGCACGCCTTCTGGCCGCGAGGAAATCCCGGCTATCGATCAGTGCTGCAGTGAGGTGGCGATGGTTGACCCGTGATCCGGCCCGTGGCGTCCAGGGCGAGCCTATGGCGATGCGGTAGCGGTCGGCGGCGGCCTCGCGGAAGGTTTCCATGCCGTCGCGCCGGTCGATTAGGTTCATGCCGATGTCGATCAGGCGCTCGAGCTCCAGTGACTTCACCTCCGAGCCGTCCTGTTCACGCTGAAGCTGCTTCTGGGCCTGCTCGTTGTCGTCGAGCTTCTGTTGGATCCGGTCCACGGCGCGGTGGAACATGTTGACGGTCGACCAGAGGAGATCGGGGAGGTCGGGATCGAGGCTGGTGTCGGTGATCGTGGCGACGAGGGCGTCGAAGATGTCGGCGGTGGCGCCTTCGATGAGGCGCTCCTCCGGTGGCGGGCGCTGGTCGCGCTCGTCCTCTGAAGGACGGTAACCGTGGAGCTGCAATTCCTGGATCAGGTGCTCGGTCGGGGATGAGACGTGGTGCGGCTCGTGGTCGTCATGCACGCTCATGGGATGCTCCATCGGCTTGGACCGCTTGCCGTGGCGGCCTTCATGGCGACGAAGCCGTCGGGCGGGACGGACCTGCACCCGGAGCGAAGCGAGAGGGCCGAAGCGTAGCGGAGGATGGCGACAAGCCGGCGATTTTGCTTCGCGATGGAAAGCGGCCCGAAGGCCGCGCCGGAAAATCGTCGGCGGCAGCCATTGCCGATCCGGCCCGGCTGACGGCCGATCGCCCTCTCGAAGGCGCAAGGCGCGGTCCTTTTGCCGTGACTGACGCATCCTTGCGGGTGTGGCAGCCACGGATCGCGGTTCAGCCCGCTCCGGCTATGGGGCCAGGTTCATGAAGCGCGCCACGTCCTCTGGGGCGAGTTGCACCCGAACACCCGTCCGAAGGGCATGGATACCGAGCCGCTGCAGATCCTCGTTGAAGTCCCCGAGCGCTGGCGACAATGGAATGGCCTCGATCCCCTCGGCGTTCGCCCGTTCAAGCAGCGTGTCCCGCGCGGCGTCACCGGCCGGATCCTTGTCGCGGACAATATAGAGCCGCCTCAAGGTAGGCGGGAACAGGATGGCGGCCAGATGCGCAGCCGAGAGCGCCGGCGCCAACGCCATGCTCGGCAGGATCTGCCGGAGCGACAGCATGGTCTCAATGCCTTCGCCCGCTGCCATCACGCTACAGGGCACGCCGATGCGGACGGCAGACCCAAGCAGATCACCCATCGCCTTGCGCGGTGTAGTGACCGGAGCCTTATCCGAGCCGTCGGGCGCAAGCCAGGTGCGGTGTACGCCGGTGATCCTGCCGGAGAGATCCGTGACGGCGGCGATCATCGCGGGCCAGGTCTCGGTCGGGCCGTCGTCAGGCTTGTAGTAGCAGCACGGATGGAAGCGCAGGTTTCCGGTTCCGTGCAAAAGCGTAATGCCGCGTCGGCGCAAATACGTCTCTGCGAGGGTCCCGGCGATGGGCTGCGACATGGCGAATAGCCGCCGTGCCGCTTCAACCGACCCCGATGGAGCCGACAGGACACTGCGAGGTGGTGATGTGGGCTCCGGTTCGGGATGCGGCAGGCTGAGGAATATCCGCGCTTCCTCGGCAACGTCAGCGAAGTCGAGGAGCCCCAACGATCCGCGGATGAGGTCCAGGAGATCGCCATGTTCGCCGGTGGCGGCATCGGTCCATTTGCCCGCCGGGCCCTTCGCAGATGCCTGGAGCCGGACAAAGAGCGAGCGACCGGGCGTGTTTCTGATATCGCCGACGAGCCAGTAGCGGCCTTCCCGACGCCCATTGGAGAGATAGTGACGGCAGACCGCCTCCGCCCGATCGGCGAGCCGGCGTGACAGATGTTGAGCAATCCCGGACATGGCGAGCTTTTCAAAAACAAAGGCCCGCCGACGGAGCCGGCGGGCCGAGGTTCAGGATCGTGTTGAGGGTTACTCCGCCGCCACGGCAGGGGGGATGTCCGTGGTGTCTTCAGTATCCTCAAGACTCTCGTCTTCGCCCATGACCGTTTTGCCGTCCTGCGCCGCCGTTTCTTCGCCGGCCGCTGGTTCGGCTCCGCGCAGCGGTTCCGGCAGCCAGCCGGTCTCAGTGAGCAGCGCTTCGGCCTCGCGGGCCATGTCGCCCTTCTTCAGGTGCGCGATGCGCTCCGCTGCGCGCGGCCCCTTCGCCTCGCTCACCGCCTGCAGAATGCGGGCCTTGGTGACCCGGCTGAGGAAATTATCCAAGGTCGGCCTCCACCCGGCTGCCGCCATGTCGAGGTCGACGGCACGTGCGAGCTGATCGGCATGGTGGAGCGCGCGGGGGCGCCGGTTCCAGGCTTCATGGACGGCGTTCACCGACAGGCTCACCACATGGGCGAACAGGCCGGAGCGGCTGTCGCTGTCCCAGTCGTGCAGAGCCTGCCAGAGATCAGCCGAGTCCTTGGGCAGGACCTTCGCCCAGCCTTCATGCCGGGCGTGGATCGCCGCGGCCGAGGCGCTGTCGTTCAGCCCCGGCGCCTGCGCGCTGAAGGCGATGCTCTTCAGGCCGAGCTCAAGGCAACTGTCCGAGCCGTAGTGGTAGAAGCTCTTCAGGGTCAGGGCATGCAGGGCGGCGAGGAAGGCGACGTCCGGCCGTTCGCCCAGCGCCTGGCGCAGGCCGAGCGTACGGTGTGCGGTCAGCTCGGTCATCAGCCGGTCCGAGAGCGCAGACAGCCCTTCGTCCTCCTCGGGCTCGGGCGCGTCTGCCGTGACGGCCTCGCCGGTACGCATGACCGCCGCCGCGATGTGATGCGGGCCGGCGTCTTCCGCGGCGGCTTCGGGCTCCACCGGCAGTTCGTCCTCGGGTCGGACATAGCCGCGCTCAATGCGCAATGCGCCATCATGGCCAATGCTGACGAACGCGCCCGCGCGCGCCATATCCAGCGGATCGAAGGTGATCGGACGCGCCTCGAAGGCTTCGATCGCCGTCTCGATCTCACCGAGCCGCGCGTCGACCTCCTCCGGTAGATCATCCGCCTCGGCGTATTCCGTGGACAGCCGATCATATTCCGTCTGCAGGGCGTCGCGGCTGGCCTCCTCTTCAGCGCTGAGCGGGATGGTCTCACCACGCAGCTGGCGCAGGCCGTAGGTGTGGCCATAGGCGAAGTCAGGGGCCATCTCGACCCATTTCCACCCCTCGGCGGCAACAGCGTCGGCCTCGGCCTTGAGCTTCTCGGTCACCAGTCGGTCGACCAGCGCGACATCCTGCAGCCAGCCGCCATCATCGCCCTGGAACAGGTCCCGCAGAATGGTGCCGCCGGCCTCGACATAGGCCTCAAGGCCGATGAACTGGGCGCGCTTGTCGCAGGCGCGAACCGCACCTTCGGTCAGCATGCGGCGGATGGCATAGGGCTGCTTGTCATAGGAGGTCTTCAGCCGCTCGAAGACCTGTTCCTGGCGTGCATGGTCGCCGGAGACGGTGAAGGCCATGAGTTGGTCAAGCGTCATGCCGTCCTCGGCATAGACCTCCAACAACACCGGCGAGACCGAGGCGAGCTTGAGGCGCTGCTTGACCACGCCAACGGAGACGAAGAAGGCGGCGGCGATCTCCTCCTCGGACAGGCCTTTCTCGCGCAGTGCCAGAAAGGCGCGGAACTGGTCGAGCGGATGCAGCGGCGCGCGCTGGACATTCTCGGCGAGCGAATCCTCCTCGGCGATGCCGCCCTCCCGGATGACGCAAGGCACCGGCGCGGTCTTGGCGAGGCGCTTCTGCTTCACCAGCAGCTCCAGCGCCCGATAGCGCCGTCCGCCGGCCGGGATCTCGAACATGCCGGTCTCCACGCCGGCGCCATCGACGACGGGGCGAACGCTGAGGCCCTGCAGCAGGCCACGGCGGGCGATGTCCTCGGCCAGTTCCTCGATCGAGACCCCGGCCTTGATGCGCCGGACGTTCGACTGGCTGAGCAGGAGCTTGTTGAAGGGGATGTCACGCGAGGGCGAGAGCGTGATCTTCTGAACATAGGTTGCCATGGAAAGCACCTCCGCGACGGGCGGCCGGGAGCCTCTCTCTCAGCCTCCAACCCGTCACGAAGCGCAGCGCCGCCCTCTCACTCTGGAAGGCAGCGCCGCAGAACCGTGGATGCGGAAGAGCGGAAAGCCGGAGACACGGATATCCGTATCCCCGGCTTTCCGGAAATCAGGCGGCCCGATCGAGCAGCTTCTTGGCCCGGCCCTCAAGGTCGAGCCTTGCATCCTGGTGCGGCTTGTCGCGTGCGACCGCAGTGATGCCCTGCACGAAGTCGAAGATGCTCTGGGGCTTGCGCCCTTCTTCGGCCAGCACCGTGTCGATGATCTTGGACGTCTCCGCCTTGGAGAAACCCCGGTTGCGCAGGAAGTCGCTGCGATCCTCGTCGGTGCGCGCGACGATCTTCTGCTGTGCGGCCTTGATGCCGTTGACGAAGGGCATGGGCGAAGAATTGGCGAAGCGGGTGAGTGCCGGCGCTGCCTCGTGCGCAAAGCGGGAGGCAGCGTATTTGGAGTGGCGGATGGTGATCTCCTGGAAGTCCTCGACGCCCCAGAGATTGCGGTTCTGGCACACGGCACGCAGATAGAAACTCGCGATGCCGAGCGTCTTGGCACCCACCTCCGAGTTCCAGCAATAGAAGCCCCGGAAATAAACGTCCGGCGCGCCGTCGGGCAAACGCCCGGCTTCGATCGGGTTCAGATCGTCGACCAGAAACAGGAAGACGTCGCGGTCGGACGCATAAAGCGTCGTCGTATCCCTGGTGATGTCGACACGTGGATTGTAGACGCCCGTCGACCAGTCGAGCACGCCCGGCACCTTCCAGCGCGTGTCGCCGGTGCCGTTGCCGGCAATGCGCTGCACCGCCTCGACCAGCTCATGATCATGGATCCGGCCATAGTCCGGCCCCGTCACCGCGCGCAACTCCACGCGATCCTTGGCGGTCTCATAGGTCTTGATCTGCTCGGCGCGGTGCGCGGTCAGCCCATATTGTAGATTGATGCCGGCCAGCGCGGCGGGAAGCTGGCGCAGATAGGCGGCCGGCGCTCCGATCTGGGCTGCGAGCTGGCCGAAGGACCAATGGTTCGGCTCGACGGGCGCATCCGCGCCGGGTAGGACCAGCGCAAGCCGCTCGGCATTGGAGCGGCTTGCCTCCACATGGATGCGGGACGTCTCCACCAGGCGCGACCGGCTGTGATCGGCCCGGCCCCGCACCATCGCGGCCAGCTCGCCCAGCGACAGAAACCGCTCATCATCCGGCCGGGAGAACCATTCCGACGACACGCGCCCGACCCGCTCGCCGCGCGTGACATCCACCTTGTAGCCGCCACTGGCGTCGCGACCGGCATCCAGAACCTGCATGTTCATGGGGATCACCCTCCATGACGGGCGCCGGAAGACTCTCTCCCAGCCCTCAACCCGTCACGGAAATCCGATCCGGCCTCTCACTCTAGGTGCCGCCTCCATGTAAGAGGGGCGCGTTTAGGGACTGGAGCGAATCATTTGGTGGCGTTGCGGGGGACTACGGGGGCATGCTTTACGATAGTGCTGATGTCCCGCCTCTGGTGACACACTGGCTGTAGCGCCAATGTCGCGCTCGTGGGGGTTGAGTGGTGCGGAGAGCAATTGAGGCGACCATCGAACCGGGTAGTTTTGTCGAGCTGCGGGGCCGCCCCTGGTTGGTCGAGGAGGTTCACGGCGAACTGGACGAGCTACAGACGCTCAACCTCTCCTGCATTGCCGACGATGCTCAGGGTGAGAGACTTGAAATCCTCTGGGACGCCGAAATCGGCGCGGCTGTGCTCGACGCGGAGGGCTGGCGGAATGTCGGTGTCGGCCTTCCTGACCGAGCCGAAGTATTGGCCGCCTACCTTCGTGCAATAAGATGGCGATCCGCTACCGCGGCTGATCGCGACTTGTTGCAGGCGCCGTTTCGGGCAGGGATTCGGCTGGACGCTTACCAACTTCTGCCGCTGCGCAAGGCCTTACGGCTTCCGCGAGTGAATCTGCTGATCTCGGATGATGTTGGCCTCGGCAAGACCGTTGAAGCAGGCCTAATCGCACGAGAGCTTCTGCTGCGCCGCCGGATCGATTTCATCGTTATTGCGGCCCCACCCGCGATGACGATCCAGTGGAAGGATGAACTCGAAGCGAAATTCGGCCTTTCATTCGAAATCATTGATCGCGAGCGCATCGGCGAAATGCGTCGGTTGCGGGGCTATTCGGTCAATCCGTGGTCGACCGGCACTCGCTTCATTGTTTCTCACCGCCTGCTCACCGACGAAGTTTATGCCGCCGGCCTTCGTGATGCACTCGGCGAATTTCGAGCGAGAGCGCTCTTCATCCTTGATGAAGCACACCACGCTGCTCCTGCGGCCGGGATGCGTTACGCAATATCAAGCCAGTTGACTAAGGCCGTTCGCGAGCTTGGCGAACGGTTTGAGCATCGGCTGTTCCTGACCGCCACTCCGCACAATGGCCATTCAAACAGCTTCTCAGCTTTGCTCGAGATGCTTGATCCTCAACGCTTCACTCGTGGCGTTGAAGTGCGGCCGAAGGATCTCGAGCCGGTAATGGTGCGGCGCCTGAAGGCAGACTTGCGCCGGTTGGGCGAGGCGTTTCCCGAACGCATCATCGAGGCCATTCGGATTGACGGCTTACCCGAAGTCGCTCCCGAACTCGACTTGGCGCGGCAGCTCGCTGCCTACGGCGAGCTACGAATGAGGCGTATTGCTAGCTTGCCGACCCAGAAGGCTGCCCTTGCAAAGCTCGCTTTTGTGGGACTTCAACAGCGCCTCTTATCGTCGATCGCGGCCTTCGCGCGCACGTTGAACGTCCACCGGGCGACCCTTCAGCGCATGGTGGACGGGGCAGCCGCCGGCTCGGTTGCAGCGGCGGCGTTGGCATTTGTGGCGCGGCCGGCAAACGAGGATAACAACGAGCTGGGCTTGGAGGATGATCGCGCCGAGAAATCCATCGACGCCGACGAAGATGCCACGGCCGAAGCCGCAACCGCGCTGGGTGCCGCCGACGCCGCCCGAAGCGACTTAAGCGCCGAACTTGCGGCCGTCGATGCCATGCTGGCCATTGCGGCACGAAACGCGGCCCGGCCAGACGCCCGCGTCCGTTGGCTGACTGATTGGATCAAGGCCAATTTCCTAGCCGGTTCGAACTGGAATCGCCGGCGCCTGATCATCTTCACCGAGTATGAGGATACGCGACGCTGGCTTGAGAAACGGCTCCGCGAGGCCATTGAGGGCACCGATCGTGCCGATGACCGCATTGGCGTTTTCACCGGCGCGACAGGGTCGGATCGCCGTGAAGAGGTCAAGCGCGCCTTCAACGCCGACCCAGATGCCGAACCCTTGCGCATTCTGATCTGCACTGACGCGGCACGTGAAGGCATTAACCTTCAAACTTATTGCTCCGACCTCATACACTTCGATCTCCCTTGGAACCCGTCGCGGCTAGAGCAGCGGAACGGGCGTATTGACCGCAAGCTTCAGCCAGCACCGCAGGTATTTTGCCGGTATTTTCGATACGAGCAGCGCGAAGCCGACGTCGTCCTCGAGGCGCTTGTTCGAAAGACCGAGACGATCCGCGAACAACTCGGCTCGGTCGGTCAAGTCATCGAGGAGCGGATTGCCAAACGGCTTGCCGAGGGAGGCATCGCGCGCGGCCAAGGGGCCAGCATTGCGCATGCGATCCTGGGAGAGAATGACGCCGAACGCCTGCGGCGCGCCCGCGCCGAAATGGATGATGACGAGCGCATCCGGCACGAGCGGTTGCTGAAGGAGCAGACTGATCTTCAAAGCGCGCTCGAAAGATCGCGTGAACGCGTCGGTGTGGATCCCGAAGACCTGCAACGCGTGGCGACCGCAGCTTTATCACGCGCCGGCTATTCCCTCGACGGGGCGCGTGGCCCGTCGGCGGGCAAGGTGGAAACCTTCGCGCTCGATCCAAGCGATCCGGCCTTCACCAAGGATGCGGGGTGGGACGATGCATTCGATGATCTACGGATCCGGCCGCGCAAGCGGGGAGAGCGGCTTGCCGATTGGCGGCGCAATGCACCCATCCGCTCCATCGCTTTTCAGCCGCCGATCCTGAACGACGGCCGCGACGCGTCTGATGTGGTGCAAGTGCATCTGGAGCACCGGCTGGTGCGACGGCTCCTGTCGCGTTTCATCAGTCAGGGTTTCCAGTCCAAACTGTCACGCCTGTCCGTCATTTACGGGCCCGGTGCGCAGCCGCGCGTGGTGTTGATGGGGCGCCTTGCAGTGTTCGGCGCAGGCGCGGCCCGTCTGCACGAGGAAATCATCCCGATCACTGCGATCTGGTCGGAATCGGAGCGCGACCGCAAACCGCTTCGGCCATTGGGAGAAAGCGGCGAGGAGAAGACGCTCAATCAGCTCGAGGAAGCCTTGCGCGATGCCCGCGAAGCGCCGGATATCGCGGTTGCCCGCATCCAAGCGCTAATCCAGAAAGACATTGATGACCTGGTTCCGGCTCTCGAGAAGATCGCGTCTGAGCGATTGGCCTCGGTGACAGCACAATTGAAAAAGCGCGGCGAGGAGGAAGCGCGCTCGCTGTCCAACTTGCTGGATCAGCAGCGCTCGCGCATCGCAAAGGCGGCCAGGGACTTCGACCCCAACCAGCTTACGCTCGATCTCGTTCCTGAAGAGCGGCGTGAGCGCGAGGCCGACCGGCGCCACTGGGAAGGCCGACTGACACGCCTCGAACGAGAATTGCGCGACGAGCCGGAACGCTTGCGCAATTCCTACGAGGTTCGGGCGCATCGCCTGGAACCGGTCGGTATGGTCTATCTCTGGCCGGTTTCGGGGTGAGTAGGATGGCAGTCGACATCAATCACGATCCGGACCTCGAATGGCTCGACCATGTCCCACCCGTCGGGCTTGTCGTGGCGCCCACGCTGCTGAAGGAACTCGGCCTTATTCCATCCCGGCAATCGGCGATCCAGACGGGCGAGGTTGCCGAGATTGTCGGCGATGATCTGGCTACGCCCGCCTTGTCCGATCCCTGGACCTTTATCGAAAAGGTGCTCGGCTGGGAGGCTCGCCACGTTGCAGGCAGTCCCGGAGGTCCGCCGATCCCGGATGAAATGATGGTGGCCTTGCCGGAACACGGTACCACGCTCGCCCCCACCTGGGCGGTCGCCGAGCTTGGCGAAGGCGAGCGCCGTTGGCAGCTTCTGGTGCGCGTTGAAGCGCGCGGCGTCGATCCCGATGGGCGCAATGCGCTCGATGGATGGGAGGCGACGCCTCACCAGCGTTTCGAGCGGCTGCTGCGCGATACCGGCGTCTTTGCAGGGCTGCTGATTTCCGAGCGCGAGGAGCGCAAGGACGGCCAGGTCCGTACCTATCCCGAATTCCGCCTGATCTATGCCCCGCGGGGCGAAACCTCGGGCCATCAGAGCTTCCCGATCCGGCCTATGGCGCTGGTCTCCGGCCGACCGATGCTGGGCGGGCTGAAGCTGCTGCTCGATCGCTTCCGGCTGTTCTCCGATGGCGACGACCGGCGCTTACCGGCCTTGTTGAAGCGCAGCCGGGACGCTCAGGCGCTTGTCTCGACGGCGCTGGCCGAACAGGTGCTCGGGGCGCTGCATGAACTGCTCCGCGGCCTTGATGCAGCCGAACCGGAGTTAGTTCGCGAGCTCTGCACCGCGCACCCCGAGCATCTATATGAGGGCCTTCTCACGGTTCTGATGCGCCTGGTCTTCGTGCTTTATGCCGAGGATCGCGATCTTTTGCCCTCGCTGCCGGGCGCCCGAGCGCGGGAGGTTTACGAGACCAGCTATTCCGTGCGTGGCCTCTACGCGAAGCTCACCGAGGATGCGACGCTCAACCCGGACACGATGGACGAGCGGCGCGGCGGCTGGGGCGGTCTGCTCGCCTTGGTCCGCATGATCCATAAGGGACACCGCACCGGCTTCGTCCAGGCGCGCGGCGGCAAGCTTTTTGATCCTGACGAATTCCCCTTCCTCGAGGGCCGCTCTGCCAAGGACGATGCACCGCGCATCCTGCATGTCTCAGATGGCTGCCTCCTGCGCATCCTCGAAGGGTTGATGACCATTAAGCTGCGCGGGGCGAACCGGGAGCGGCTGAGCTATCGGACGCTCGATGTCGAGCAGATCGGCTCGGTCTATGAAACCGTGATGGGCTTCACGGCTGAAGCCGCCAGTTCCCGCGTGCTAGCCATCAAGGCGGGCAAAAACAACAAAACCCCGGTCTTCGTGGCGCTCGATGATCTGCTGGCGAAAAAAGGCAAGGACCGGATTAAGTCTCTGAAAGAGGATGCCGGGCGGACGCTCACGGCGGCGCAGGCGAAGTCCGTCGAGGCGGCGAAAACCGTCGAGGATCTCGCGGCGGCGCTCGATAACATCGTCGATGAACGGGGCTCGCCCAAGAAGCGCATTGCGCCGGCCGGCACGCCGATCCTGCAGCCAACCGACGAGCGACGTCGCACCGGCAGCCACTACACGCCCCGCTCCTTGACAGCACCGATCGTCAAGCATGCGCTTGAGCCGGCGTTTGCGCGGCTCGGCCCCGATGCGACGCCGGAGCAGGTGCTGGAACTGAAGGTCTGCGATCCAGCCATGGGCTCGGGCGCGTTTCTGGTCGAGGCCTGCCGCGCGCTCGGCGAGCGGCTCGTCGCTGCCTGGGCGCGCTGGCCAGACAAACGGCCCAAGATCCCGGCGGATGAGGATGAGGAGCTGCACGCCCGGCGCCTGGTGGCGCAGCGTTGCCTCTATGGCGTGGACAAGAACCCACGCGCGGTCGATCTGGCGCGGCTGTCACTGTGGCTGGCAACGCTGGCGCGTGACCATGAGTTCACCTTCCTAGATCACGCGCTGAAATGCGGCGACAGCCTTGTGGGCCTCACTACAGCGCAGATCGCGGCGGCGAACTGGGACGAGTCAAAACCCGGCCTGCCGCTGTTCCGGCAATTGGTGCGCGACAGCGTTGCGAAGGCCATGAAGGGCCGCGCCGAAATCCAGAACGCGCCTGATGACACGATGCGCGCCATTCAGGAGGCGCGACACCGCAATCTGGAGTTGGAGGTCTCGCCCATCCGCACGATGGGCGATGCAGTAATCTCTGCCTTTTTTGCCGCCGACAAGCCCAAGGCGCGGGAGAGGGCGCGCGCGGAAGTGGAAAGTCATATCTCCGGTATGCCGCCGCGATGGGATTTGCTCGAAGCGGCGGTGGCGGCGCTGCGCGGGAGCGAACACGGCATCACGCCCTTTCATTGGCAGGTGGAGTTCCCCGAGGTGTTTGCGCGCGACAATGGCGGGTTCGACGCCATCGTGGGAAATCCGCCTTTCTTAAGTGGATCGAGAACATCGCAAATATTCGGCGCGTCCTACTTCCAGTTTCTATTGAGCCGATTTTCCGAATCTAAGCATCAATGTGATCTCGTTGCTTTTTTCGTACGACAATCCTTCGATATCCTTAGAAATGGTGGTGCGTGCGGACTGGTTGCGACGAATACCCTTGCGCAAGGGGATACTCGCGAGAGTTCCCTGCGTTGGGTTTTGAGGAATGGAGGAAACATCTACCGTGTTAAGAAGCGGCTTCGGTGGCCAGGAGAGGCTGCCGTGGTCGTGTCTGTTGTACATTTCGGAAAACACGTCACTGCTGAATCCTATTTCGATGATCGAATAGTCGACAGGATCAGTGCTTACCTGGTTGCGGGTAACTATGATGATTCACCGCTGGCGCTAGCTGACAGTCCCTACTATTCGAAGGGATCACAAATCTACGGCCAAGGTTTTGTCTTCGACGATAAGGATTCAAAGGCCAACCCCGTTTCAGCAATGGACGACATTCGAATGAGCGAAGTGGAATTCGCTCACGTGTTCGAATTGTTTGGTGGCGTTGATCTTAATCAGCAGCCGCAGTTGCATGCTGAAAAATGGGTGATCAATGTCTCTGAGTTCTCAGATGAAGCAGCTTTGAAAAAGCTTCCACTGTTGCATAAATTGATATCCGACAAGGTCAGGCCAGAACGCGAAAAACTGCCGGATAACGCCAACAACAAGCCTCTAAAAAAGAGGTGGTGGGCTTACCAGGCGCCAAGGCCGGAACTGTACCGTCGCTTGAGTGCTAGACAGTTTTGCTTGGCACATGCCGAGATCAGTCCACATTTGGCCTTCCGCCGCGTGCCGACCGGGCCAGTTTACATAAAGACGGCAATACTGATCGATGTAGAGGCGTTTGCCGGATTCGCTGCCCTCCAGTCCCGCTCTCACGAACTCTGGGCGCGCTTCTTTTCGTCTTCTATGAAGGACGACCTGCGCTACACCCCTTCCGACTGCTTCCGCACCTTCCCGTTCCCGACCAATTTCGAGACCAATCCCATCCTCGAAGCCGCAGGCGAAGCCTATCACGTCTTCCGGGCGCAACTGATGATCCACCGTAACGAAGGCCTGACCAAGGCCTATAATGGCTTCCATGCGCGCGGCGAGAACGGAGGCGACATCGCCCGCCTGCGCACTCTCCATCATGAGATGGATGTTGCCGTGCTGCGCGCCTATGGCTGGGACGATCTGGCTACCCGAGCCGCACCCGAGTTCATCGAACAGGACGCGGATGAGGGCAAGACGCCGAAAACCCGCCTCGACTGGCCATCCGACTTCAAGGACGAAGTCCTGGCCCGCCTCCTTGCCCTCAACGCCACCCGCGCCGCCGAAGAACGCGCCGCCGGGCTAGTGGCGGCGGATGAGGGAGATGATGACGAGATTGACGAAGGGGAGGTCGAATGACAAACCGGCATTATATGGTCACTTTTGACATCAGTCCGTCTTATGGTCGGACAAATGACTACCCCAAAGTGGATGCAGCACTAAAGTTCCGCTTCGGCGCCATGAATTTCTGGCGCCCCCTCAAACAAGTTCGAATTATTCGGACAAACCAAGATGCGCGAGCCATCCGCGATACCGTCTCACAGGCATTAGGCTCAGGATGCAACGTTCTCGTTGTGCGACTACGTCGAGGTTATGCATTTAAGATTGCGAACCCTCAAGATCGGCTTGAAGCGCAAAAGAGACTGCAAGACATTGTTTAAGCCAAACCGCCAACGACTGTGCCGCCGGCTGGTGGCGGCTGATGAGGATATCGAGGACGGGAGGGGCGAATGAGGGGCAGCCATGGGTGGCATTTCTGACGCGCAAGTCGAATGGGCCATTGTGAACCGCCTGAAGGCGATGCTCGATGATCCACCGCGGACCACATTCAACGTTACACAGACCTTCGCGCTTTTCAGCAGTGTCCTGCTGTGGAGCAAGAACCGCGCATGGGTTGCCGGCAGGCGGCCAGGGCTGGGGCCGGATGCGGATGAGGCCGACAATCGGGCGCATAAGGCGCGAAAGGCACTCGGCCGAGCCATAATCACTGCTGAACCATGGCGGTTGTCGACAATCGATCCGCAAATCGCCGTCCTCGGTAGCGAGCCGGACCAAGTGTCTGGCGGCGCGAGGATCAATTCTGACTTTGAAAACATGAGTGCTGAGGCGTTCTTCGAATGGCTCCGCAACGCCGTAGCTCATGGCGATGCGCGTACGATCCGGCCTATTCACAAGGTCTCCCAACGCTCCGGCATGCCGCTCCTGGCAGGGTTTCGATTCAGGTTCGAGGAGCGTTACGGCTCAACTCGGAAGCTGGAGCTTTCCCTCTATCACGATGACATGCGGCGACTTGGGAGCGGGCTTGCTGACCTTTTCTGTCAGTCACTGAGTGGCCGGGACCGGTACTTCGAGGAAGAAGCAGGAACCGCCCGGCTTCAGGAGGCCGAGACGGCGGCGTAGAGCCATCCGCAAGATTTTCTTGCAAGCGCCGATTCGCAAGATTATAGCCGGGTCCGGAGGTTCTCATGTCGGCCAGTTTCATCGGACCGCGGATCAAGGCGCTGCGCGAGGAGCGAAAGCTCAGCCAGGACGATCTCGCGCGCCTGTTCGGCTTCAAGGACCGCCAGACGGTTTCGGCCATCGAGACCGGCGAACGCCGTGTCTCGGCCGAGGAGCTTGTGCTTGCGGTCGAGAAGCTCGGCGCGTCCTTGGACTATTTCACCGATCCGTTCCTACTGGTTGGCGAAGGCCGGTTTTCGTGGCGGCAGACCAATGTCGGGCTGCAGCGCCTCAGCGCCTATGAGCGCAACGCCGGCCGCTGGATCGCTGCGTTCCGCTCCATCGCCCCGCAGGTAGGGCGCGAGGCGCCGCTGCTGCGCCGCGCACTCGGCCTGCACAAGGGCTCGCGCTTTGAAGACGCCATGGAAGCGGGCGAGCGCTTTGTTGCGGAATTTGCGCTCGGCGACGTGCCCGCCGCCCGCTTGGCCGAGGTGATGGAGCGTGAATTCGGCATCCTCGTCCTGCACGTCGATGCGTTCGACGGGATTTCCGGTGCGGCATGCCGGTTGCCGGAACTCGATGTGGTGCTGATCAATCGCCACGAGGTCGTCGGTCGCCGCCATTTCGACCTTGCGCATGAGCTGTTCCACATTCTCACCTGGGACGCGATGCCGCCCGAGCATTCGGAGGATGCGAGCGAGACGTCGAAAAACCGCGTCGAACAGCTGGCGAACAATTTCGCCTCGGCAGTGCTGATGCCGGCGGCGATTCTTGATGACTTTGGCGATTGGTCCGCGATTCCTGCGCGGGAGCTTCCTGCTAGGTTGAACGCGGCGGCTGATGCGCTGTTGGTGACGGCTTCGGCACTGAAGTGGCGGCTCGTAGCGCTTGACCGTTTGAAGCCGGCAGCGGCGCGCGCCGTGCCCGATGCGGTGTTGCGCAACAATGGTCGCGATGCGGCGCAAGCGGTGACGCCGCCCCTGTTCTCAAAGCCGTTCATGGAAGTGATTGGGCTCGCCGTTGATCAAGGCCGCGTTTCGGCGAGGCGAGCGGCGGGGCTAGTTGATCTCACGGTCGATGAACTTGGCGAGCTCTTCGTGACGCACGGGGTTCCTTCCCCGCTCGAGTTGTGAGGGGCCATGGCGCGCCATCGCGGCCCAGTTCTGGTCGATACCAACGCTATCCTGGAGAGCTACCGGGTCGGATCTTGGCGCGCGCTCAGCGGAGGCTATGCCGTGGAGACCGTTGAGGATTGCATCATCGAGACCCAGACCGGCTTCCAGCGCCGCCGCCCGGAAATGCAGATCGATGCAGCAGAGCTTCGGGCGACGCTTCAGGCCATCCATCCGGTGGTCGACGCGCAGCGCGCCGTCGTTGCGGTGCGCGCGTCGGATATCGCGCTGGACGTCGGCGAGAGATCCCTTTGGGCGCATGCGCTCACGCGCAACGATGCGTGGGTTCTGTGCGGCCCGGACAAGGCCAGCATGCGCTTCGGGGTGCGCCTCGGATTGAAGGACCGGCTGATAGCACTCGAAACCTTGCTGTCGGATGCCGGCCATCACCCGAAGGAAGCGCTCAAGCCAGCATACACCGCCAAGTGGCTCGACAAGCTGCTCGGCGAACTTTTCATGTCAGAAGGGTTTGGGCGGTGATGAAAACGTCAGAGGAAGTGCGCGCCCAGATCGTCAATGTTTTCCGCCGCGACCTGATCGGTCCGGGCCCGCAGGATGCTGATCTCGCGACCGAACGCCTGAACGAGAATCCTGCACGTTGGTATCTCGCCGGCTTCATCGCGCCTGCGGAAGACCCGCTTGGCCTTGAAGGTGACGACGATGATGTCGATCCCTCCGCGCAGGAGGAAATGGAACTCGATGTCGAGGAGCCGGATGCGGACGGCTCGAACGGCGCGGCAGCCGATAATGAAGAGCCCGACGCGCCTGTAACGCGGAGGCGCTTCCTACCATCTTCGATCGGTTTGACGGTGCTGCTTGATCCCGATGTCACCGAGATCGAGGCGCGGGTGTCGTGGGGCGACTATCGCACCGAACCGCGATTGCCCGAGGAAGTGCTTCTTCCCGAACCGAAGGCCGAGGAGGTCGACGGAGACGGAAAGAAAATGCGCGTCGAGAGGCCAATGGTCGATTGGGTCCGCAGCCCAAAGGAGCGCGTTGTTGCCCTGCCCGTGACGGAAGGACGGGGCGCCTCGATTGTCGTACCGGAAAGCGCAGCCGAGCAAAGGCGTGGCGGTGGCTTGGTGCTCGAAACGCATTCGCGTCTATTCAGCTACGAGACGCCTGATGGGCAGATCGAGCGCGTGCGCGCGCTAACGGTGTTCCTCGTCAACCGCCGCGCCACGGTGCACCGCTTCTACTCCGATGTAAGCTACGCCTTCCAGGCACGCCTCGAACTGGTATCGGAAAGCTGCTTTCGGCCTCGTCGTGATTTGTCTGGCTATCGCGCCCCGGATTGGGATTTGCGGGTCGCCGATCTGCACTATCGCGATCTCAATGAATGGGCTGTAGGTCGCAACGCCGCTGCGGGGTGGGAGGCGGCGGAAGGCATCGGCCAACTCGTCAAGCGCGTCTGGACCGACCCACTGCCATCGGCCGAGGTCGAACGTGTCGCGCCCAATGAAGATGCTGATTTGAAGGCGCGTGTCTCATTCGGGATGGAAGCGCTGGCGCAATTGGCTGAAGGCGATGGGGTGGGTCTGAGATCGGCGCTTGCCGATCTGCCGGGCCTCTACGGCGCATGGATCAATGCTGAGCGCGCAAAGCTGGGCAGACTCCCTACACGACGGAAAGAGACCGGCGAACGCTTGATCGCCGATATGGAGAAGGCGAAGGCCCGTATTGCAGCCGGAATCGATCTCCTCGCCAAAGATGCAAAGGCTCGCACAGCCTTTCGCTTCATGAATCTCTCGGTGGCGATGGCGGCACGTCGCCGTGTCGCGGGCCCGACTGGCGACCCTGCAGCTCTTCCCGAACCACAGTGGAGGCCATTCCAGCTCGCCTTTGTGCTTCTCAATCTGGCGGGTTTGGTTGATCGCCGCCACGTCGACCGTGAGACGGCGGACCTCCTGTTCTTCCCCACCGGTGGCGGCAAAACCGAGGCGTATCTCGGCCTAGCGGCGCTCGTCATTGCCCATCGACGTCTTGGCGGACCTGGAGTGCTTGGCGCCGGTGTTGCGGTGATAATGCGCTATACTCTTCGCCTTCTCACCCTGGACCAGCTCGCCCGCGCGGCGGGCGTTGTCTGTGCGCTCGAGCTCATGCGCACCAACGCCAAGAACGTCGATGACAAAGGCCGACGCATGCTTGGCGATTGGCCGATCGAGATCGGTCTGTGGGTGGGATCTGACGCTTCGCCGAACAAACTGGGCGGCAAAGGCAACACAGACGAAACGACCGCTGTTGGCCGGGTGCGGCGATACAAGAGTGGTCGTGACAAGCGTGCGCCTGCTCCGCTGAAGGCGTGTCCATGGTGTGGGACGGAATTCAAGCCGGATTCGTTTTCGTGCTTCCCGAACATGCACGCGCCGACAAATCTCGAAATCCGATGCGTTAACACGAGTTGTGATTTCAGCCGGAACCGGCCACTACCTGTGCTTACCGTTGACGAGCCGATCTATCGCCGCCTGCCAGCGTTCTTGATCGCTACAGTCGATAAGTTCGCGGCTTTGCCCTGGGTCGGGGAAACCGGTGCCTTCTTCGGGCATGTCGACAGGTTCCAGCCTGACGTAGGCTTCTACGGCGCCGCCGAGCCTGGCCTTGGAAGCCCTCTCGGCAATGGGTGGTCGCTAGATCCGCCCGATCTCATCATTCAGGACGAACTGCATCTCATTGCCGGGCCGCTTGGGACTGTTGCTGGCCTCTACGAGGCAGCCATAGATCAACTCGCATCTCGTGGTTCTGGAGAAACACGCATACGTCCCAAGATCGTCGCATCGACCGCAACGGTCAGACGCGCAGCCGATCAGATCTCAGCGTTGTTCGACCGCAGCAATACGAGCATTTTCCCACCACCCGGAGTTGATCGGGTAGACAGCTTTTTTGCACGGACGGTACCGTCCAGCACTAACGCAGCTAGGCTCTATCTCGGTATTGCGGCCCAAGGGCGCGGCCCAAAACTCGTGTTTCTGCGCTCCCTGACGACCCTGGTTGCGGCGGCACAGGCGGCATACGACGCCAACCTGACAGCTGATCCGAAGAATAGAAATCCGGCTGATCCGTTCATGACAGCGCTTTGCTATTTCAACGCACTGCGCGAACTGGGCGGCGCGCGCCGGATTGTGGAAGACGAAGTGCGTGATCGCGCTGCCCGCTACGGTGCTCAACGCCGCAGGGTGGACCCAGCCGACAACCCGTTTGCTGATCGCCACATCAAAGAACCGATGGAACTCACCTCCCGCGTCTCAACAGATGAGGTTGCGAAGGCCAAACAGCGATTGGAGGCCGAGTTTGGCAGTGACGTGGACACGGTCGACGTCGCGCTCGCAACCAACATGATATCGGTGGGACTCGATATCACACGCCTTGGACTGATGGTGGTTCAGGGTCAGCCGAAAACCACTGCGGAGTATATTCAGGCGACGAGTCGTGTAGGTCGCGACCACAACCGGCCGGGGATCGTGCTCGCGGTGCTGAACCTGCATAAGCCACGCGACCGGATGCATTTCGAGCAGTTTGGACAATTCCATCGTACATTCTATCGAGCGGTCGAGGCGACTAGCGTAACGCCTTGGGCTGCTCGAGCATTGGATCGCGCCCTGGCTGCAGTCGTGGTCGCCGCGGCGCGTCATGTGGATGGGGCGCTCACGCCGGATCTCGCTGTCAGTGAACTGAAGAACAATGTCGGTATCCGCAACTTGGTTCGTGACTCGATAGTTGAGCGCGCGCCGGAGCGGATGATCGCTGGTGGACGCGCAGCGCTGTCAAAACTGATCGATGACATACTGAATGCTTGGATCGAAACCTCGGACGATCAGGCTGCCGGAGGCAGCGCGTTCGCCTATGCCAAAAAGAAGAGTCCGCATCGGCTGTTGCATATGCCGCTTGAGCCTGAAATCGCCAATCTGGCTGAGCCCCACCGTAGGTTTGTGGCAGGCCGCTCTATGCGTGATGTTGAACCGAACGTCACATTGAAGGTCAAGGATCCTCTTGGAAATCCGATCGCAAACGCCGAGGATCTCGCATGACGAAGAATGCTCAACGCCTCAGCCAGCTAATTTCGACCTTCGGTCCGGGTGCGATGATCGATTTGCCAACTCGGTCAGTGGTGGTTGGAGGACTCGAACAGTGGGACATGAAGGGTAACGCCTTCAAGACTCTTCCAGAGCCGCGTCTAACGTTGCGACTCGAGCAAATTCTGAAGGCGCAAGGTCGCCTAGATCCAGCAGCAAGCCTGACATTGAGAACTCCACCGATTTCGTCTGAATCCAGAGATGGTGTGCCGCGTGGCGTTGCAGCACCCGTATTTCCCACGTGGTTTATCTGCGAACAGATCGAAACGAATACTTTGGGGACGAAGACCGTCCGCCGACGCCGGTTAGTTCGTTGGCAAGACCTCGACAGTAAGGGAAGGAGACGTTTCCAATACGATGATGGTCGCAAGAGCGATGTGACGCCCATCCGCTTCGTTTGCGCATGTGATAAAGGGCATTTGCAAGACATCGACTGGCGCTGGGTTGTTCACGGATCGAGTGCATGCCATGAGCCGATGTGGGTGGAGGAAAAGGGAACTAGCGCAGACCCTGCAGACACCAGCATTGTGTGTGGGTGCGGCAATCGTCTGTCCCTTCAAGATACGTTCCAACCCGGACGCCTTGGCAAGTGTCGCGGCGAGCGCCCGTGGCTGCTGGACCGCGACCCTGAAGGGTGCGGGGACAATCTGAAGCTGCTCACTCGAACTGCGACAAACACCTATTTTCCACAGGTGCAAACGGTAATTTCGTTACCAACTGAGGAAGATGAACTCAGTCAGCTTGTTGATGAACTCTCGGCTGATTTAGCAGGCGTACAAACAGTACAAGATGTCGCTCAAGCCAAGAAGTTCAATCCGAAGATATCTGCATCGCTTAGCGCATATTCTGATGTGGACATTTTTGATGCACTCCAGCGCATTCGCGACGGGGCGAAAACCGACGCCACCCGTTCACCAAAGCTGGCAGAGTTTGACACGTTCGCTTGCGGTCGTTCAGAGATCGGAGTGAACCATCCGACAGCCAAGCTTTTTGCGCAAACTCTCACGCGAGATACATGGGCTGATCCGGCAGCCGACATGGACCTATCCGGCATCAAGAACCTAGTCACAGTGCATCGTCTGAGGGAGGTGTCATGCCTTTACGGGTTCACGCGGTTTGAAGCGGCTCCGACAGGATCGGATGGCGATATTGAAGACATTCAGTTGAGTGTTCGCGGTGCTCCTATTTCGCGGGATGCCAACTGGTTGCCAGCAATCGAACAATTTGGGGAAGGTATCTTCATACATTTTGATGCCGCAGCCATTACAGAATGGCTTCAAAAAGAAACCCCAGCGGCGCGAAATCAAAAGCTGTTGGCTGGATATGGACACTGGCAGAAGCGTTTTTCCGGAAAGGCACCCGCTTATCCTGGGACAGCGTATGTGCTTCTTCACAGCATATCTCACGCATTGATGGCTGAAATAGCTCTCGACTGTGGTTATCCGGCCAGCTCCTTGAAGGAACGCGTATACGCACTATCGAGCGCCCGAGGTGGTGGCGACATCGACCGCTGCGGTATCCTTATTTACACAGCAAGCGCTGGCGCTCAGGGTACTCTTGGAGGTTTGGTGGCCACGGCTCCACGATTTTCTTATATTCTGAAAAGCGCGTTAGACCGCCTACGCATTTGTTCAAACGATCCTGTTTGTGCCGACCACGAACCGGACGACAAAAGTGGCGATCGGGCAACCCACGGGGCCGCGTGCCATGGTTGCCTACTAATTGCCGAAACGAGCTGTGAGATGAGAAACCTTTTCCTCGACCGCAGCCTTTTGGTGCCAACGATGGCGGATGATGGATCCTGCTTTTTTAAAAACTGAAAACCCTCCCGCGAAGCAGGAAGCTGAGAAGGAGTACGGGCTATGACGATTATTCAACGTAACCCGACGCCACGAACTCTATCTGGAATGCAGTTCTTAGAGTTATGATTTTCAATCGAGCCTGATGGGCTCGGCCTGATGCCCCGAACGTAACGGGCGACCAGCCCGTTCAGGTTGATCCAAGATAGCGGCAATCTCGTCGGCAACCCTGTCGGCTTCGAGCCTGAGCGCTTCGTCTATATGGATATAGCGCTGCGTTACGCCGCGGGCCGCATGACCCAGCAGCGCGGCAATGGTCAGTTCGGAAAAGCCCAGGTCCGCCGCGACGCTGGCAAATGTGTGCCTCAATGTGTGCGGAGTCACGTCGCCCAGCTTCGCGCTGCTACACAGCCGATCGAGGACGCGAACGACGCCGATAAAGTGGCCCTCGCCCCAATCCGCCGGGAAGAAGTACGCTGAATCTGTACTGGGCTGCCCCAGCAAAAGGTCCATAGCTGCGCGGCCTATGACCCGTGTCTGGGCTCCGCTTTTAGTGTCGGGAAAGCGGATCGAACCTTCCTCCGTGTTGAGCCAAAGCCGCTTCACCCCAAGGCCCTCCATTCGCCGAAAGCCCGTCAGGAGCAGGAAGCGGATAGCAGCCAGTCCGGTCGGATGCTCTCCAGCCTCTGCAGCGAAATGCATGGCCTTCCCAAGGCGGGCGATTTCGCTGCGGCTGAGGCGGCGTTCCCGCGCCTTTCCGGCAAGCCTACGAACGCCACGCGCGGGATTGGCGTCGATCTTTCCAAGGCGAACGGCGTGTTCGAAGATGGCATGCAGCGTCGACATGGTGCGCGCGGCTACCCCTTCCCCGCCCGTGGTCGCTCCACCTCGACTGCCCGCGCGAGGTTTGGATGTTCTGCCGACGGCAATATCTGCCTGCGCCCCTTCGATATCCCCGAGCTTCAGCGTGGCAATCAGTCGCCGGCCGAGCAATGGCTTGATGTGAACCTCGATCCGGCTCTTATCCATGGCCAGGGTCGATGCCTTGATGGGGCGACGGCTGCGGCCGAGTATGCGGCCGGCCTCGGCCTCGGCCAGATACCAGTCGCATACCTCGGCAACCGTGATGCCCTTCAGCTTGCTGTCCGGGCTATCCAGCGGGTCGAGACCCTTGGAGACGGCCACCAGCTTTTCATGGGCGATCCGGCGCGCCTCCTCGACCGTCATCAGCCCGTAGCGTCCAATCACGGTGCGACGAGGCCGTCCTTCGGGCGAGCGATACTGGATCACAAAGCTCTTCAGCCCCGAGGGCATGACCTGAACGCCGAAGCCTCGAAGCTCCCGATCCCACGCAAAACTCTCCCGAACCTTGACCCCAACCTTGGAAGGTTTCGGAACTTCCAGCGCGTCGATAAAACGCTTCGTCAGCTTTTCCATAGTGAGTTCAAAGCCCTATCGAAAATTTGCTTAGATTTTACGAGGCTAGCCGGATTCTAATCAAATTCCAAGCTCTCAGAAGCGCAAAATAGCGCATGAAACGCGGCCTTTAGCGCGCACCATTCAAAAAATAATCGTTTGTTTATAGTAGTTTATCGCGCTTTAGCAAACTCGCGGATATTGCAGCGAATGGCTCTCGGGCACCTTGCCAAGGTTGGGGTCGAGGGTTCGAATCTCTTCGCCAGATCCAGTTTCTCTCAAGAAAATCAGATGGTTATAGCCAATCCGCCTTCGGGCGGCTTTCTCTGTTTTTGGCCTTTTACCCACCGGTTACCTACGCAGCAGAAATTCGCGTGTGGAGGCCCGCCTGGCCCCGATCGGCTGGTTGGTGTCCTATTTCTCGATTTGGGAAAAATCGTTGACTTCCCATTTTGGGAATATAGAATTGCGCCATGAGGATCATCGCGCGCAGCACCCTTGTGGCCTTCTGGGAGCTTCATCCTGAGACGAAGGCTCCTCTGGAGCATTGGGAGCGCGTGACGAAGGCGGCGCAATGGAAGAGCGTCGGTGATGTCAAGGCGGTGTTCTCGAAGGCGAAGGCGCTCAACGGCGAGCGGGTGCGCTTCGAGATCCATGGCGGCGACTACCGGCTGATCGTCGCTTTCCATTTCGGGCTGAAGATCGCCTTCGTGAAGTTCATCGGCACCCATGCCGAATATGACCGGATCGATGCCCTCACGGTGTCGCAGTTCTGAGGAGGCCGAGCATGGACATTCATCCCATTCGCACCCCGGCAGACCACAAAGCCGCCCTGGCCGAGATCGAGCGCCTCTTCGATGCCGCGCCCGGCACGCCGGAGGCCGACAAGCTCGATATCCTGGCCACGCTCGTTGAGCGCTACGAGGAGCGCCTGTGGCCCATCACGGATGGCGACCCAGTGGAGATCATTCGCTTCATGATGGAGCAGCGCGGCGAGGGCCAATCGGGCCTCGCCCGGCTCTTCGGTTCGGCGCCTCGCGCCTCGGAAGTCCTCAACCGCAAACGGGCGCTCACCATGGAGATGGTGTGGAAGCTGAACCGGGAATGGCACATCCCGGCCGAGCTGTTGATCCGTCCCTATGAGCTTGCGGCCTGATCAGGCCGCAAGATCGTCATTGTCGGGGAGGGGATTGGCCACCGGCTTGATGGAAGTGCCCTGTAGCTGCTTGACCAGCAGGGTGAGCGGGTTCTCGGCGTCCCCCTGCACCTTCACCTTGTCGTTCAGCAGGCCCAGGTGGCGCATCAGGAGCGTTAGGGCGGCGATCTTGTCGGCGAGCTTGATCTTCTTCACCCGGCCGATGGCAACGCCGTCAGCGCTCGTTATTTCCGTGATCTCCAGGCCAGCCGCACCGATGGAGAGCTTCTTCCACACCCTCAAAACCGAGCGCGTCCATCATCGCCTCTATGCCACTAGGGCCGAAGCGCGACGGGATCTGTTCGGATACATAGAGGGCTTCTACAATTCCCGCCGCCTGCACTCGGCCCTCGGCTACATCAGCTCGACCGAGATGGAACGCAGAGCGGCTTAACCCCGTCCACTTTTTCGGGGGAAGATCAAACAGGACTGCGGGTGTCAGGCCCGGCCGAAAGCCCCGGCAAGAGGCAGGTTGTGGCCGCCGCCGAGCCAGGGCGGGTTTTCGGCATACATCTCCTGGATGAGCTGCTTGACCATGTCGATATGGTGCGAACTGTCCCCGACTCGGTGATTGAGAATGACGGGCGATGTCGCGCGCTCATCATCAATGAGACGATAATGCACATCGGACCGGAGCTGGCGGGCGGAAGAGGGAACGACGCAGACGCCCGCTTCCGCAGCGACAAGCCCGAGCGCGGTCTGAAGCTCGCGCATCTCCAGCACCTCGGCAGGGCGCACATCGCGGCTGTAGAGGAGGCTGAGAACCTGATCCGCATAGCCGGGGCGCGGCTCCTTCGGATAGACGATGAGCTTCTGTGCGGCGAGGGCGCTCACCGGCAGGGGCGTGGTCTCCGACGCCAGAGGGAAGCCACGCGGGATTGCGACCGCGAGCCGCTCCTCGCGCAGCACGATGCCCACCACATTGGGGTCCCCATGGCGGACACGGCCGAAGCCGATGTCGATCCGCCCTTCCTTCAAGGCAGGAATCTGCTGCACGGACACCATTTCGAGAAGCTGGATATCCAGCTCGGGCGCATGCTGACGCAGCTTTCGGACCAGCGAGGGGAGGCCCCCATAGAGCGTGGAGGCCACGAAGCCGATGGAGAGCACGCTGTTCTGGTTGAGTCCGACGCGACGGGTGGCGGTGCGCATCTGCTCCAGCCGCCCGAGCACCTGAAGGGCCTGCTCGTAAAACAGCCGCCCCGCATCGGTCAGGCGCACGGGCCGGCTTTTCCGGATCAGGAGCGCGACCCCCAACTCCTCTTCCAGAAGTTGGATCTGTCTGCTCAGAGGGGGCTGCGCGATATGCAGCACCTCCGCGGCCCGCGTGAAGTTGCGTTCGCGCGCGACGGCGACGAAATAGCGAAGCTGCCTGATATCCATACTATGACACCTCCCACTATAAAATAATCATACCCCCTTCGCTGTGTTGCGATGCAGCATGATGGTCATCATTAGAGTTTTTCTGATTTCATACTTTAAAGGTATAATCTCACACGTAAATGGTCTTGGACGCCGGTGCCGGGTTCGTCGCACGCTGCGTTTCATGAACACCATCTTTGCTCCCCTCGCCCCCCAAAGCGCGCCCACTCCTGCCGTTGAGCGGGTCGAAACCCTGCTGGTGGACCTGCCGACCATCCGGCCTCACAAGCTTTCGGTCGCGACCATGGATGGCCAGACCCTGATGCTGGTGAAGGTCCATTGCAGCGACGGCATCACCGGCATTGGCGAGGGCACGACCATCGGCGGCCTTGCCTATGGTGGCGAAAGCCCGGAGGGCATGAAGCTCGCCATCGACACCTATTTCGCTCCGGTCATGCGCGGCCAGGACGCGACGCGGGTGCAGGCGCTCATGGCCCGCATCGGCAGGATGGTGAAGGACAACAGATTCGCGAAGAATGCGGTGGAAACCGCCCTTCTCGATGCCCATGGCAAGCGTCTCGGCCTTCCGGTCAGTGATCTTCTCGGCGGCCGTCTGCGCGCCAGCCTGCCCGTGGCCTGGACGCTCGCCTCCGGTGACACCGCCCGCGATATCGCCGAGGCGGAACGCATGCTCGATCTGCGCCGGCACCGCATCTTCAAGCTGAAGATCGGGGCGAAACCGCTGCGCGAGGACATCGCCCATGTGGCTGCCATCAAGCGCGCGCTTGGGGACCGTGGTGCCGTGCGCGTCGATGTGAACATGGCGTGGAGCGAAACGCAGGCAGCCCACGGCGTAGCTGCGCTGGCGGATGCGGGATGCGAACTGGTGGAGCAGCCGGTCGCCACGGCGGCGGCTCTTGGCCGCCTCGTGCGGCGTTTCCCGGTGGCCATCATGGCGGATGAATCCCTTCACGGTCCCGACTCCGCATTCGAGATCGCCAGGGTGAAGGGCGCCGATGTGTTTGCGGTGAAAACCGCCCAGAGCGGCGGGCTTTTCAACGCCCAGCGGGTGGCAGCCATCGGCGAGGCTGCGGGCATCGAATTGTATGGCGGCACCATGCTGGAGGGGGCCATCGGGACAATCGCCTCGGCGCACGTCTTCGCCACCTTCGCCGGTCTTCAATGGGGCACGGAACTGTTCGGACCGCTGCTGCTGACCGAGGAAATCCTCGCCACCCCGCTGGACTATCGTGAGTTCGAGCTGCGCATCCCCGACGGGCCGGGCCTCGGGCTCGCGCTGGATGAGGACCGCATCGCGTTCTTTGCCCGCGATCGGGTTCGGAAAACCGTCAGCATCGCCGGCTGAGGCGCGCCGCCCGCGCGGTGTGACCCGGCCAGGCAATGCCCAACAAGAATGACATGGAGGAAAACATGACTGTGAGGATATTCGAGCGACCGGACATTCAGGCCTTTCTCAAGACCGTGAGTGGTCTGGATCAGGAGAGCGGCAATCCGCGCGTCAAGCAGATCATCCACCGCATCGTCTCGGACCTGTTCAAGGCCATCGACGATCTCGACATCACTCCCGACGAATACTGGACGGCCATTGCATGGGTGAATGAACTGGGCGCCTGCGGGCAGGCCGGCCTCATATCGCCCGGCCTCGGCCTCGACCATTTCCTGGACGAGCGCCTTGATGCCATTGATGCGGCCCTGGGCATCGAGAATCCCACCCCCCGCACCATCGAAGGCCCGCTCTATGTGGCCGGCGCTCCCGTCTGCCAGGGTTTTGCCCGGCTTGATGACGGCAGCGACGAGAACGGCCACACGCTGGTGATGCATGGCACCGTCTTCGGCGCCGATGGCAAGCCTCTGGCCGGCGCGGCGGTTGAAGTGTGGCATTGCGATACGCGCGGCTTCTACTCCCACTTCGATCCCACGGGGAAGCAGGCGCCCTTCAACATGCGCCGCACCATCATCACCGATGCGCAGGGCGGCTACAAATTCCGCAGTATCGTGCCCCATGGCTATGGCGTGCCGCCCGGCAGCCCCACCGAGAAGCTTCTCTCGGCGCTCGGCCGCCACGGCAAGCGGCCCGCGCACATCCATTTCTTCGTCAGCGCAGCCGATCATCGCAAGCTGACCACGCAAATCAACATCGAGGGCGATCCCCTCATCAATGACGACTTCGCCTATGCGACCCGCGACGGCCTGGTGCCGGCCGTGATCGAGCGGACGGACGAGGACTCGATCCACGCCAATGGCCTGAACGGGCCGTTCGCCGAGATCCGGTTCGATATCCATCTGACGGCGCTCGTCGATGGCATCGACAACCAGATCAACCAGATGCGCAACCGCGCCGCTGCCTGACGCTGGCGCGGCATCACCCAAGGACGCGCAGGGCGTGCGCCTGAGCGGCGCAGCCTTGCGGGAGGAGAACTATGTCTAACATCCTGGACAAGGCCCGCGACCTCGAACACCTGCTGTCCACAGCGGTGCAAGACGACAGGGAGCAGGGTGTCTTCCGGTGCCGCCGGGACATCTTCACCAATGAAGACTTGTTTGAACTGGAGATGAAGTACATCTTCGAGAGTAACTGGGTGTACCTGGCTCATGAAAGCCAGCTCCCCGAGGCCAACGATTATTACACTACCTATATCGGCCGCCAGCCGGTGGTGGTGACGCGGGACAAGGCCGGCGCACTGCATGCGGTCATCAATGCCTGCGCGCACAGGGGCGCGATGCTGTGTCGCCGCAAGCACGGAAACAAGGGGAGCTTTACCTGCCCCTTCCATGGCTGGACCTTCTCCAACACCGGCAAGCTGCTGAAGGTGAAGGACGATAAGACCACGCAGTATCCGCCCCAGTTCGGCAAGGACGGCTCGCACGATCTCAAGCGTGTCCCACGTTTTGAGAGCTACCGGGGCTTTCTCTTCGGCAGCCTCAGCGAAGAGGTATCGTCGCTGGAGGACTATTTGGGAGAAACGAAGGCCATCATCGACCAGATTGTCGACCAGGCTCCCGAAGGACTCGAAGTGCTCCGAGGCAATTCGGCCTACATCTATGACGGCAACTGGAAGCTCCAGATGGAGAACGGCTGCGACGGCTACCACGTCAGCTCCGTGCACTGGAACTATGCGGCCACCATGGGCCGACGCAAGGAGGAAGGCACCAAGGCGGTCGATGCGAACAGCTGGAGCCGTTCCGTCGCCGGCGTCTACGGGTTCGAGAATGGCCACATAATGCTGTGGACCAGAACGATCAATCCCGAGGTGAGGCCGGTTTATGGCCGGCGCGATGAGATCCGCAATCGGGTCGGGGCGGACAAGGCGGATTTTATTGTGAACCAAACCCGCAATCTCTGCCTCTATCCCAATGTCTTCCTGATGGACCAGTTCAGCACGCAGATACGCGTGACGCGCCCCATCAGCGTGGACAAGACCGAGATCAGCATCTTCTGCTTCGCTCCCAAGGGCGAGAGTGCGGCAGACCGCGCCCTGCGCATCCGCCAGTACGAGGATTTCTTCAACGTGTCCGGCATGGGCACCGCTGATGATCTCGAAGAGTTCCGCGCCTGCCAGGCGGGCTATGCGGGGACGGCTGCGCTCTGGAACGATCTCTCGCGGGGCGCTCCGCTCTGGATCGAGGGGCCGGATGAGAATGCCCGGCGCATGGGCATCGCGCCGCTGCTCTCCGGCGAGCGGAGCGAGGATGAAGGACTGTTCGTCCGCCAGCACGCCTACTGGGCGCAGGTCATGCGCGAGGCGCTGACGGCGGAGACCGCGGGAGAGGTGGCATGAGCGTCTCCCTCGAAACCGTGCAGGCTTTCCTCTATCGCGAGGCGCGCCTGCTGGACGATCGCGCCTGGGATGAGTGGCTCACCTGCTATGCGCCCGACGTGACCTACTGGATGCCGGCCTGGGATGACGACGACCAGCTCACCGAGGATCCACATTCGCAGATCTCGCTGATCTATTATCCGAGCCGCGACGGGCTGGAAGACCGTGTCTTCCGCATCAAGACGGAACGTTCGGGGGCCTCAACGCCCGAGCCCCGCACCAGTCACGCCGTCACCAATGTGGAAATACTGGAGCGGCGCGGGGAGGAAATCGACCTGCGCTACAACTTCCACACCCTGAACCACCGCTACAAGGTCACGGACCAGTTCTTTGGCACCATTTTCGCAACGCTGCGCGCTACGGGTGAGGGACTGGTGATTTCAAGAAAAAAGATCGTCCTGAAGAACGATTACATCCGGCAGGTGATCGACATCTATCACATCTGACGCCGGCCAGGGATAAGCACGCCAAGGAGGACCCATGGACAGCTACAGCATCGCCCTGAACTTCGAGGATGGCGTGACGCGCATCATCGACTGCAAGGCAGGGGAGAAAGTTTTGGATGCGGCCTACCGCAGCAAGGTCAACCTGCCCATGGACTGTTCCGATGGCGTGTGCGGAACCTGCAAGTGCCGCGCCGAGAGCGGCAGCTACGATCTCGGTGACGACTATATCCCGGATGCGCTGAGCGAGGACGAAGCTGCGGCGGGTCTCGTTCTCACCTGCCAGATGCGGGTGACGAGCGACTGCGTGCTCGCGGTGCCCGTTGCATCGCGGGCCTGCAAGGTGGGGCAGCAGAAATTCGCCGCCACGCTCGCCCGCATTGCCACGCAGGGCGACGCGGCCGTGGTGCTTGAGCTGGATGTGGACCCGGCTGCGGCGGCGCCCGCCTTCCTGCCCGGCCAGTATGTCAACATCGCCATCCCCGGCAGCGGCCAGACACGGGCCTATTCCTTCAGCTCCGCGCCGGGGGAGCGACGCATCAGCTTTCTCATCAAGAAGATTCCGGGTGGCCTGATGAGCACCTGGCTGGAGCAGGCCGTGCCCGGAACCATGCTGGAGCTGACCGGTCCGCTCGGCAGCTTCTATCTGCGGGAGGTGCGCCGGCCGCTCCTGCTTCTGGCGGGCGGCACGGGCCTTGCCCCCTTCCTGTCCATGCTGGAAGTTCTCGCGCGGGCGGGATCGGACGAGACGGTGCATCTGATCTATGGCGTAACCCGAGACCTCGACCTTGTGCTCGTGGACGAGATCGCCGCCTATGCCCGGCGCCTTCCCAACTTCACCTATCGCACTGTCGTCGCGGACGCGGGTTCACGCCACGCGCGCACGGGATGGGTGACGGATCACATGCCGGCGGAGCTGCTCCATGGCGGGGATGTCGATGTCTATCTCTGCGGGCCGCCTCCCATGGTGGATGCGGTGCGCGGACATCTGGAGGGGCTGGGGGTGACGCCCCGCAGCTTCCATTATGAGAAATTCACGCCCGCTACCACGACGTCCCGGTTCGCCGCATGACCGCGCCACTCCACCCCGGACGCTTCGCAGGCAAGGTGCTGGTCGTCACCGGCGCGGCGCAGGGCATCGGCCGTGCCGTGGCCCTGCAGGCCGCGCAGGAGGGCGGGGCGGTGCTGCTGGTGGACCGGGCCGACTTCCTCGCCGAAGTGGTCGCGGAAGCCGGCGCTTCCGCTGCCGGGTTTCAGGCTGATCTCGAAACGTATGACGGCGCAGAGGCCGCCATGCGGTTTGCCGGCGAGCGGTTCGGCGGTGTCGATATCCTCATCAACAATGTGGGCGGCGCCATCCGCATGCGCCCATTCAGCGCATTCGAGCCGGAGCAGATCGATGCGGAAATCCGCCGGTCCCTCCTGCCGACGCTTTACGGATGCCATGCGGTCCTGCCGCATCTTTTCGCGCGCGGCGGCGGCACCATCGTCAATGTGTCGTCCAACGCCACGCGGGGGATCAACCGGGTGCCCTATTCGGCAGCCAAGGGCGGCATCAACGCCATCACACAGTCGCTGGCGATGGAGCTGGCGGAACGCAACATCCGTGTCGTCGCAACCGCCCCCGGCGGCACGGAGGCGCCGCCGCGCCGGGTGCCACGCAACGCCGCCGGCGAGACCGAGGCGGAGAAGTGCTGGATGGCGGATGTGGTGCGGCAGGTGAAGCAATCCAGCTTCATGAAGCGCTACGGCACCATCGCGGAACAGGTGGCGCCCATCCTGTTCCTGGCCAGCGATGACGCGTCCTACATCACCGGCAGCGTGCTGCCGGTGGCGGGCGGGGATCTCGGCTGAACATGCGCGCCGCCTGAAAACCTTCAGGCGTCGCGCTGCGGAGAGAAGGCCATCTGATCGCGGTTGCTTGCTCCGCAGGGATCTCCCTGCGGAGAGGGACCGCTTGCGCTCACCACAAGCCAAAACACCAGGGAGGGATAGGATGCGTACGATAGATGTGAACGAGGCCATCGACGGGAGCCCATTCGGCGGCTTTCAATGGATGGTCGTGGGGCTTTGCGGCCTGCTTCTCATCGTGGACGGCTATGATGTCTTCGTGGCCGGAACGGTGCTTCCCACGCTGATCGCCGAATGGGGGCTCACCAAGCCGCAGGCGGGCGCCCTTCAGGCCTGGGCGCTTTTCGGCATGATGTTTGGCGCTCTCATCTTCGGGCCGCTTGCGGACAAGTTCGGTCGCAAGAGGGGGATCATGCTGAGCTTCCTGCTCTTCACCTCGGCGACGATGCTCACCGGGTCCGCGACCTCGCCCACGGAGTTCAAGATTTTCCGGTTTATTGCCGGGCTGGGTTGCGGAGGCCTGATGCCGAACGCCGTCGCGCTGATGAACGAATACGCCCCACGGCGCCTGCGCGGCACCATGGTGGCGCTGATGTTCTCCGGCTATTCGGTCGGCGGCATCGTGGCGGCGGGCCTCGGCATCGGCCTCATTCCCCACTATGGCTGGAAGCCGATGTTCTTCGTGGCTGCGATTCCGCTGCTTCTTCTTCCTGTGGTCTTCTGGAAGCTGCCGGAATCCCTTGGTTTCCTCATTCGCCAGGGCAAGCAGGCCGAGGCGCGCCGCGTCTTCGGAAGGATCAATCCGGCCGCTGGCCTTGGCCCCGATGACAAGCTGGTCTTCTCCGAGATCAAGGGCGCGTCCGCCTCGGTGTTCGAGCTGTTCCGCCATCAGCGCGCGGTCCCCACCGCCATGCTCTGGATCTCGTTCTTCTGCTGCCTGCTGCTGGTGTATCTTCTGTCGTCCTGGCTGCCCAAGGTGCTTCAGGAGGCCGGCTATGCGGAGCGTGCGAGCCTCCTCAGCCTCGTCTCGCTCAATTTCGGCGGCATGGCGGGGGCCATCATGGGCGGCTGGCTGGGAGACCGGTTCGGCCTGCCCAAAGTGGTGGTCGGCTTCTTCTTCGCTGCCGCGGTGTCCATTGTCCTGATCGGCTTCAATCTGCCGGCGGCTGTGCTGTTCCTGATGGTCTTCGTCGCCGGGGCAACCACCATCGGCACGCAGATCCTGCTCTATGCCAGCGTGGCGCAGCTCTACAACCTCTCGGTCCGCTCGACAGGTCTCGGCTGGGCGTCCGGCGTCGGACGGATTGGAGCGATCGTGGGTCCGACCTTCGGGGGCATGCTGCTGGCCATGGAACTGCCGCTTCAGCAGAATTTCATGATCTTTGCGGCTCCGGCGGCAATCTCGCTTGTCGCGATGCTCGTCTTTACGGTGACCGCCGCGAACCGGGCGCGGACGGTGGCCCTCGCGGCGACCTGATATCTGGGGCTGCCGGAAACCTCCCGGCAGCCCCAGATGGAGGCCGCCTGCAAAGCCGTCTCGATGTCGACTTCACGACTGTGGCGCGCGGTTATGTGGAAGCCCAGAAGCGCGGGCTGGTGGAAAGCAGGGTCAGTCAGGGAACGTTCGTGTGCGGCCTGCCCAAGGCCGGGCCGCATCCCCGCACGGCGCGCCCGGATCTCGTCGATCTCACCATGAACCTGCCACCGGAGCCGGATGATCCCGATCTCGTGGCGCGGATGCAGGAGGGGCTGGCGGAAGTGAGCCGTGATCTCCTGGCACTTCTGAGCTACCATAGCTTCGGCGGCGCACCGGCGGACAAGGATGCGGCCTCCGCCTGCCTCGGCTGCCGCGCGCTCGTGCCGGCGCAGGAGCGGGTGTTCGTCACACCCGGCGCCCATGCGGCGCTTGTGGGCATCTTTTCGCTGCTGGCAAAGCCCGGAGATGTGATCCTTTGCGAGGCGCTCACCTATCCCGGCGCCCGCTCCATCGCTGCCCGGCTCGGCATCATTCTGATCGGCCTGCCCATGGACGCCGATGGCATCGCCCCCCCATTGCGCTCGCGGATGCGGTAAAGCGACACCAGCCCAAAGCGCTCTATCTCAACCCCCGCTCCACAACCCCAAGACTTTGCCCATGCCGGAAACCCGCCGGACTGGCATCATCGCGGTCGCCCGCCGCACGGGGCTGAGGATTGTGGAGGATGACGCCTACGGCTTCATTCCCGCCCACGGCCTGCCTCCGCTGGCGGCCATTGCGCCGGATCTCACCTGGCATGTGGCGGGGCTGGCAAAATGCATCGGTGCGGGTTTGCGCGCCGCTTATGTGATCGCGCCCGAAGCGAAGGCGGGCTGGCCTTTCGCAGCGATGCTGCGGGCGGCCCATGTAATGGCTTCCCCGCTCACCACCGCCCTCGCCACACGCTGGATCGAGGATGGCAAGGCCGACACCATCCTGCGCTTCATCCGAGCGGAAACGGCAGCGCGTCAGGCGCTGGCGAAGGAAATCCTCCCCACGGGCACCTTCCGGGCCGATCCGCTCAGCTTCAATCTCTGGGTGGAACTGCCGGAGCCGTGGACGCGCTCTGCCGTTGTCGGCCAAATGCAGGCGACAGGCATCGGTATCGTGGCAAGCGATGCGTTCTCTGCCGACGGCAATCCGCCGGAAGCTGCGCGCGTGTGCCTCGGCGGGTGATCCTCCCCCGAAAAAGTGGACGGGGTTAAGCCGCTCTGCGTTCCATCTCGGCAGGGCTGATATAGCCGAGGGCCGAGTGCAGGCGGCGGGAATTGTAGAAGCCCTCTATGTACCCGAACAGGTCCCGCCGCGCCTCGGCCCGGGTGGCATAGAGGCGATGATGGACGCGCTCGGCTTTGAGGGTGTGGAAGAAGCTCTCCATCGGTGCGTTGTCCCAGCAATCGCCCTTTCGGCTCATGGATGGGGTGATGCCCGCGGTGGCAAGCGCCCCGCGATAGGCCTCGGCAGCATATTGAATGCCGCGGTCCGAATGGTGGATCAGGCCGGGCGGCGGCCTCTGGCGCGCGGTGGCGATGGCGAGGGCTTCCAGCGCGATCTGGGTGTGCAAGGTCTCGCGGATGGACCAGCCGACCAGCTTGCGGGTGTGCATGTCGAGCACGCCGGCAAGGGTGAGCCAGCCTTCGCCTGTGGGGATGTAAGTGAGGTCCGCCAGCCAGACCTGGTTCGGGGTTGAGGTCATGACGTTGCGGGCGAGCCGGTTGGGCGCGATCGGATAGGAATGGCGGCTGTCGGTCGTCCGCGTGCGCCTTGGCACGGCGGCGAGGCCCGGATGCCGGCGCGGCGCATGAGCCGCTCGATCCGGGACCGGCCCACGCGCCGGCCGTGCCCCCTCAGGACCGCATGGATCCGGGGCGCGCTCTAGCGGCCCAAGCGGCGGGCGAAGTGACCAGTCACCGCGGCCGCGGCATTTCGCAGACCTTATCAGACATGGGTGGTTGCCATGGCACCGAACGCGGCTGAACCGAAGGCAAGCACGCGCGCGCCCAGAGCGTCGGAGCAGCGAAATGCCAGACCGCCTTCCTCCCAGGTCTCCACCACCACCGTTTCGCCGGGATAGACTGGCGCGCTGAAGCGTATGTTGAACTGCGCCAGCTCTGATGCGGGCGCATCCAGAAGGATCGCCCGGCACGCGATCCCCGCAAGGGATAGCCCGTGCAAGATCGGAGCGGCGAAGCCTGCCGCCCGCGCGCTTTGCCGATCGACATGCAGGGGGTTCAGGTCGCCGTTGAGGCGATAGATCGCTGCTTGGTTACGTGCGGTGGGCAGATAGCGCACGTGATCGGGCGCGCGCGCCGGCGGGCGAGGAATGGGTGCGAGCCCGGCATCGGAAAGGGCGGGGTCACCCCTCGCATAGCCACCGTCGCCGCGGCAGACATTCACCTGCTCGATCATCGCCAGCAGGCGGCCCGTCTCCGCCTCGAATAGGTGGCGCTCGACCACCACCACGGCACCTGTTTGCTGGCCCCTGTCGGACACCGCGGAAATGCGGCTGCGGCTGCAGACACGGCCCGCTACAGGGATAGGTCCGAGGAGGCGCATGCGCTGCTCCCCGTGGACGACCATGCGCCAGTCGATGCCGTGCTCCGGCTCCCGCATCCAGAAGCCGGGATAGGCCAGTACATGGGCCATGGTCGGCACGGCCTGGAGACCTTCTTCGTAGAGGAAGTGGGTCTCATCTCCGAAGCCCTGTTCCGCGGCGAGGCCAGCCCCCACGCCGAGCGCGTAGAGGATGCACTGGGGGGCCGTGTAGGTCTGCTCACAGCACCCGAGATCGGTCGCCTTGAGCCGGTGGTAGTCGATCATCGTTCCGGTCCTCCCATGCGGATCCGGGGAATTTGTTTCGCCGAATGTCTCGAACGGCTTGAAGCCGGCATGCCGCGATTCGGGGTGGTCTTGACGGTCCTCCGTTGGAGCGACGCTCCCGGCGAAACGGCCGCAACCGGCCCATTGGGAAGATGACGCCAAGGCGGATGGGGCATTGTCCCCGCAGAACGCCTCGTGCTGGCGACGTGTGGCTCTCATCACCTAAGTGCTCTTCCCGCGGCTCGGACCGGATGCCCGCGTCCAGATGCGGTTCATGGCGGCGGAGGCGGTGGAGGCCACGAAAACAGGGCCACGCCATTTCAGTCGCAGCCCCTTTGTCCATCAGCGGTTGGCCTGAGCCTTCGCCTTGTGGTCCAGAAAGGCTTGCATGGCGCTCTGGGGCTCCCCGGTCGTGAATGCCGCGCCGAAGGTCTTCACGCTCGCCGCCACCACTGCGCCCAGGGGCAACTCGTCCCACTGCCGCAGCAGCACCTTTTGAGCCCGGATCACCTGGGGGCCGCAGGCCAGGATCGGCGCGAGGGTCTCCTCCACGCCGGCGTCGAGCGTGTCATCCGGGGTCAGCCTGTCAATGAGGCCCCAGTCGAGGGCCTTGGCGGCGTCGATGCTTTCGCCGGTCAGGATCATCCAGCGGGCCCGCCCCGCGCCGATCAGGCGGGGCATCAACGCCGCGTGGATGACCGAGGGAATGCCGACCTTCACCTCTGGCATGGCGAACTTGGCCCGCGCCGCTGCAACTCGCAGGTCGCACGACATGGCCAATTCCAGCCCGCCACCGATGCACCAGCCGCCGATGCGGGCGACAACCGGCACTGGCAGCGCGCGCACCGCCTCGCACAGGTCCCGCAGCATCGAGATGAAGCGCTCGCCGCTCTCCTGGTCGAGTGTCGCCATCTCGCCGAGGTCGGCCCCGGCGATGAAGCTGCGATCCCCGCTGCCGGTCAGGACGAGCGCGCGCAAGTCTTCCCGCACGGCGAGGCGACCAAGGGCATCCAGCAGTGCGGCCATGACCGGAGTGCTCAGCACATTGGCGCGCCGGGCATTGGTGATGGTGAGGGTGGAGACCCCGTCGGGGCGGTCCGTGAGGGCGCAATATTCGCTTTCCATGGGCTCAGAGCTTCTCGAACTTGATGTCTTCGACGATCTTCGCCCAGGAGGCATTCTGCTTGGCGATCAGGTCGCCAAACGCCTGCGGCGTGGTCCAGGCGGGAAACGCCCCCTGTTTCTCGATGGCGGCCGCCACCTCCGGATCGGCGAGCGCCGTGCGTATGGCCGCGTTCAGCTTGTCGACGATCGGGGCGGGCGTTCCGGCCGGAGCGGCAATGCCGAACCAGGACGGGTTGTTCATCGCTTCGAGCCCCAGCTCCTTGTAGGTGGGTACATCCGGCAGAATGTCCAAGCGCTTCGGCGCGGCCACCGCGAGGGGACGGATCTTGCCCGCGGCGATAAAGGGCGCCGACGAGGGAATGTTGTCGAACACCACCGAGATCTGGCCGGTCATGAGATCGGCGAGAGCGGGACCGAGACCCTTGTACGGGATATGCTGCAACTTGGCGCCCGTGACCGACATGAACAGCTCGCCATTCATATGGCTAAGGCCGCCATACCCCGAGGAGCCGAAGTTGTACTTGCCCGGGTTGGCCTTGATCTCGGCGAGGAAGGCGGCGAAGTCCTTGGCCGGCAGGGACGGGTTCACCACCAACACGTTGGGCACGTCGGCAAGGTTGCTGATCGGCGTGAAATCCTTGACCGGATCGTACCGTTTCTCTTTGTAGACGTTGGGATTGACGGCGTGCGAGCTTTCCACCGCCATGACCAGCGTATAGCCATCCGCTGGTTGCTTCGCGGCGAATTCGGATCCCACCGCGCCGCCCGCGCCTGGCTTATTGAGGACGACGAAGGGCTGGCCGAGTACGCTCGGAAGCTTCTGCGCCACGATGCGAGCGATGATGTCGGTCGTCCCGCCGGGCGCATAGGGCACGATCACTTGAACCGGCCGCTGGGGGTAGCCATCCGGGCTCCCCGCCATCGCGGCGGCGGGCCATAGCGCCAGCAAGGCTCCGGTTACGGCAAGGACCCTCCGGCGTGTCGTCGTGATCATGTCTGCCTCCCTCGAATCTTCTTCTGGTTGCGGGTGTCGTATTTGAGTGCCGGTGGCTCAGGCCACCGCCCTGCGCGCGCGCAGGAATGCGATCTCCCCCTCCGCGAGGCCGAGGTCCGTCAGGATCTCGTGGGTATGTTCGCCGAGCAGCGGCGGCGGCGGCGCGACTTCCCCCGTAACCGGTGGAAGCGCCGGGTTCCGCACGCTCGGAATGTCGCCGATACGGGGATGATGAAGACTCTGCAGCAGATGGCGGTGCTGCACCTGCTCATCTGCAAACACCTCGTGGAGTTGGCGGATCGGACCCCATGGCACGCCGGCCGCCTCCAGCATGCGGCCCCACTCGGCCCGTTCGCGTTGGACAAGGATGCCGGCGATCTCCCGCCGCAGGTCGGGCAGGTGCTCGATGCGGCCCGCATTGGTCTGATAGCGAGGGTCGGTAGCCAGATCGTTCCGCCCCGCGAGGGTGCAGAATCGCTGAAATTGCCCGTCATTGCCGATGGCCAAAATCATGTGACCGTCACGGCAGGTGAACACTTCGTAGGGCGCGCAGTTGGGGTGGGCGTTGCCGGTCCGCGGCGACGGCTCGCCGGAAACAAGATAGTTCATGCCCTGGTTCGCATTGAGCGCGACGCCCACATCAAGCAGCGCGATATCGATCTGCTGGCCTTCGCCCGTGCGTTCGCGTTGCCACAGGGCAGCCTGCACGGCCATGGTGGCATACATTCCGGTCATCAGATCGACGACGGCCACCCCGGTGCGCAGAGGACCCGCACCGGGCAGCCCATCTTGGATGCCGGTGTAGCTCATGAGGCCTGTCATGCCCTGGAACACGTAGTCGTATCCCGGTCGGCCGGCCATGGGCCCGTCCTGGCCGAAGCCAGTGATGGAAACGTAAACCAGTCGCGGATTGACTGACCGCAGGCTCGGATAGTCGAGCCCGAATTTGGCCAGCGAACCGCTCTTGAAATTCTCGATCACGACGTCCGTTTGCGCTGCGAGCCGCCGCACCAGCTCGGCACCTTCCGGCTGCGCGAAGTCGATCGCGATGGAGCGCTTGCCGCGATTGCAGCACAGGAAGTACGCGGACAGCCGCTCCTGCTCCTCCGACATGAGGAAGGGCGGACCCCATCCGCGCGTGTCGTCGCCGGAAGCGATGCCCTCGACCTTGATTACGTCCGCTCCCAAGTCCGAGAGGTTCTGCGCGCACCACGGGCCCGCAAGGATGCGGGACAGGTCGAGAACCCGGACCCCGGCAAGGGCATTTTGCAACGACATCACTCTTCCCCGTTGCCGGGCATGCCGGCCTGAGCGGGAACCTGTGACGGGGGCGGGTCATTGGCCAGCTTAAAGAATGGAAGGGCGCGTTCAGCCATTTGGAATGGCTGGTCCGCCTGCTTCAGCCCGCGAGAGGCGCGGCGATGAGCGGCCAGCAGGCGGCGTTGCGTTGCAGCAAGGCGCTGTCTTGGGCGATGGCCTTCGGCCAGATCCGGCGCGGATCCAGAAGGGATTCATGCAGATCGGCATGTGGATAGAGCCACGGCAGCTTGCTGACCATGTGCGGCGCAATGAGGATGTCGTCCTAGATTGGCACAATGGTGAGCGAAAAGGGCGCCGCCTCGACGCGCGGGCGCGGAGAGGCTGCCCCCATTCCGACCGTTGGTAGTCCCTGCGTAGGCACAGGCGACGCCATGCCCAATAGACGCCGGAGGGAATATCGGCGTCGACGTCCTGGCATAAAGGCTCGTTCTTTCGCCACTTCCCGGAGGGCAAGTTCCAACTGGGTTCCGCGAAGGCTGCCCGGTCACGGCCATCGCACTCGCGACGGTGCCGCAATCGAATGGCGCGGGTCACTCTGCCGTCCGGTGGTGGGTGGTCGGCCGGGCGGGACGCCGAAACTCCCGGCCCGGATCAGACGCGTTGCAGCAGATGATCGACCAGGCTCTTCAGGAATCCGGGGCTGCTGCCGATGTCGCGCACCACGATCTTCAGCTTGCGGTGTGCCCATTCGTCGATCAGCGGAATGGCGATGCAGCTTCTTTCGCTTGCTGCATTGCCGATAACGCTGCGCGGGACCAGAGCGACGCCCACATCAGATGCGACGAGTTGGAGGACCGTGGCGAAGTTCTGGGCGTGGATGCGTACCCTCAGGTGCTTTCCGAGCCGCGCAGCCGTAGCAGAAAGAAATTGGAAATTGCTTGTGGTTCGGTGCATGCACACGAAATCGCAACCAAGCGCTTCATCGAAGCGGATTGCGGAGCGGCCGGCCAGCGGATGCCCTTCGGGAACCACGACGACGAGGTCGTCCTCCGCATAGGGGAACACCTGAAGGTTGCCCGATTCGATCTCGCTCGCCATGATGCCGATGTTGGCAATTCCATCGCTCACCGCGAGTACGATGTCGTCGCTATTGTGCTCTTCCAGCTCGATGTTGACCTGATCATTCGCCACCAAGAAAGCGGCAAGATCCCGAGGAAGGAAACCGTTCAGAGAGCTACTATTGGCGAATAGCCGGATGCTGCCCCGCATGCCCTTCGCGAAGCTGCTCATCTCACCGTGCATGCATTCGAGGTCGGCGAACACCCGCGCCACATGCTTCAGCAGGTTCGTGCCCGCTGGCGTCAGTTCCATGCCCTTGGGCGTGCGCAGGAAAAGCGCCGTGCCCACGGTGCGCTCCAGGTTCTTCAGCCGGTAGCTCGCCGAACCGGGAGACAGGTAGATTTGAGCCGCTCCAGCCGACAGGCTCTCGGTCTCGGCGATCGCTCGAAAGAGCTTGAGGTCGGTGAGATCGTAACGCATGTACGCGGCGGTGGAATCGTATCCCATGGTTGGGATCATAGCCCCCCGGTCAACGGCCGGCGAGAGGGGAGCCTCGCCCAGGGCTGCTGCGAAACCTCTCGTGCTCGCCCCATCGCCGGGCACCGCTCGCATCCGCGACATGTGCCGTTCCTCACCCGTTGAAGCGCCCGCCGCCCTCGGCGACACGGCGGAAGAGCGGAGAGGGCCTCCAATGCGCCCCCTGTGTCTTCTCCCAGGCGTCGATCCGCTCCAGCACGCGCGCCGGCCCCACCGTGTCCGCATAGAACATGGGGCCGCCGCGCGCGGGGGGGAAGCCGTAGCCGTTCACGTAGACCACGTCGATGTCGGAGGCGCGCTGGGCGATGCCGTCCTCCAGGATGTAGGCCGCCTCGTTCACCAGCGCGTAGATGGCGCGCTCCACGATCTCCTCGTCGGAGACTGCGCGCCGCGTGATCCCGGCCTCGCGGGCGCAATCCTCGATCAAGGCATCGACGACGGGGTCGGGGATGGGCGCCCGGCTCCCGTTCTCATATCGGTAGTAGCCGGCGCCCGTCTTCTGGCCGAACCGGCCCAGCTCGCAGATGCGGTCGGCCACCTGGGAGTAGCGCAGATGCTTCGGCCGGGTAGGCGCGAGGCGCTTGCGTGTCGCCCAGTTGATGTCGAGTCCAGCGAGATCGGCCATGGCGAGGGGGCCCATGGCCATGCCGAAGTCCTCCAGGGCCTTGTCGATCTGGCGTGGGCTGGCGCCCTCCTCCAGTAAGAACCCGGCCTCGCGCCAATAAGCGGTGAGCATGCGGTTGCCCACGAAGCCTTCGCACACGCCCACCAGCACGGGCGTCTTGCCGATATGCTGAGCCACCGCCATGCTGGTGGCAATCACTTCCGGCGCCGTCTTGTCGGCCCGCACGATTTCCAGCAGCCGCATCACATTGGCCGGGCTGAAGAAGTGCAGGCCGATGACCGCCTCCGGCCGCGCGGTTGCGGCGGCGACCTCATTGACGTTGAGGCGGGAGGTGTTGGTGGCGAGCACCGCGCCCGGCTTGCAGATGCCGTCAAGCTGACGAAAAAGCGTCTGCTTCACGGCCATGTCCTCGAACACCGCCTCAATGATGAGATCTGCGTCCGCGAGGGCGGCGAGGTCCGTGGTGGGTGAGATGCGCGCGATGCGCGCTTCCATATCCTCGGCAGCGAGACGGCCCTTGGCGACCGTGATGCCGTAATTCTTGCGGATGGCGGACAGGCCGCGTTCCAGAGCGGTGTCCTCGCGCTCCACGAGCGTCACGGGAATGCCTGCGTTGGCGAAGGCCATGGCGATGGCGCCGCCCATGGTGCCCGCGCCGATGATGCCCACCGACTTGACCTCGTGCGGCGCCGCGACGCCGGTGATCCCGGGCACCTTGACGGCCGCTCGCTCGGCCAGGAAGAGGTGGCGGATCGCTTTGGACTCGGTCCCTTCCAGCAGCGTTAGGAACTGGGCGCGCTCGAAAGCGAGACCTGCCTCGAACGGTTGGGTGGCCGCGGCAGCGATCGCTGCGACGGCGGCACGCTCCGCGGCGCCCGTGCGCCGGGCTCCGGACATGCGAGCCTCCTCGCGGGCAATGATCCCATCATCGTCCGCCGGAGCCGGCCGGAGCGCGGCGAGGGGCAGGTCCCCGAGCTCCGCGACCTCCGCGGCGAAGGCGAGCGCCTCCCCGGTAAGGTCCCCCTCTGCGATGCGGTCCACGATGCCGAGCTCCAGCGCGCGGCCGGCGGAGACGGCGGCGCCACCGAGGATCATTTCCACCGCCGCGGCGATTCCCGCGAGACGCGGCAGGCGCTGGGTGCCGCCGCCGCCGGGAATGATGCCGAGCTTGATCTCGGGCAGGCCCACCTTGGCGTCGGGGGCGATGATCCGGTAGTGGCAGCCGAGCGCCAGTTCCAGGCCGCCGCCGAGGGCGACGCCATGGATGGCGGCGATCACCGGCTTCCGTCCGTTCTCGACGGCGCTCAGAATATCCCTGGTCAGCGGCTCCGCTGTGGCGGCGGGGGTGTTGAACTGGCGAATGTCGGCGCCGCCGCAGAACATCCTGCCGGCCCCGCGGATCACCACTGCATCGACCGCCGCATCACCGAGCGCCTTTGCAATGCCGGCGGCGAGGCCCTGTCGCACGCTGTGCCCCAGGCTATTCACCGGCGGGTTGTCGATGGTGAGGAGGGCGACCCTGTTGGCCAGGGCCCAGGTTACGGTGTCGCTCAAGGCGACGGTCGCGAGATCAAGGGTCATGTCGGTATTCCAGAATGTGCGGATTGGCGGTGCCGGTCAGGCGGCTGCGCCCGACGCCGCGAAGCGGCGCAGGTGGAAATCGGCGTCGCCGAGGGTGTGCTGGATGGCGATGAGACGGCGCATGTAGCGGCCGATGGGAAGCTCGTCGGTCATGCCGATTCCGCCGTGCAACTGGACGGCCTTCTCGGCGATATGGCGCGAGGCGACGTCGGCCTTGTGCTTGGCTGCTGAGACCCGCAGGCCGCGCTGTTGCGGGGGCAGATGGAGCGAACTTGAGGCGAGCCAGGCGAGGGAGCGTGCCTCCTCCAGCAGCAGCAATGCATCCACGAGCTGATGCTGAACCGCCTGGAAGCTGCCGACGGTGGCGCCGAACTGCCGGCGCTGCTTGACGTAGGCAAGCACCGCCTCGAACAGGGCGGTCATGATGCCGACACTCTCCGCGCACAAGGCGGCTGCCCCGCGGTCCGCAGCCGCCGCAATGGCCGGCCCCGCCGCGCCTGGCACGCCGACGCTTGCATCCTCCCCCACGCGCACGCCCTCGAATGTGATCTCCGCCGCCGTCCCGCCATGGATGGTGGGATAGGCCAGCGTCCGGACACCGGGTGCGTCTCGCGGCACATGGAAGAGGCAGACGGCCTCTTCGGCGCGAGCGGAGACGAGGAGACCGTCTGCCGCATCGCCTGCGACGACGACACTCTTGTGGCCGTTCAGGACGAATCCGTCCGCATGCCGGGTGGCGACGGTGCCAGGCGTGGAAAGGCCATAGCCAGTCTGCGGCTCGGCCAGCGCCGGAACGAGGAGAAGGTGTCCTTCGGCCATGGCCGGCAGCCATGTGTCCCGCTGGGCTGGGCTTGCAAGATCCGCGATCAGGCATGTGGCCATCACCGCGGCTTCGGGATAGGGCACAGCCACCAGAGCCCGACCCATCTCCTCCATCACGATATGGGTCTCGACGCCGCCAGCTCCGAGGCCGCCCTGTGCCTCCGGCACGAGCAGGCTAAGCAGGCCGGCCTCGGCGAAGGTGGTCCAGAGTCCCGCGTCGCTCCCGGCGATCCCCATCTCGCGCCGGCTGACATGGTGGTGCCGGTCCAGCAGGCGCCGGGTGGTGTCCGCGAGCAGGCGCTGCTCCTCGCTCAGTTGAAGCTGCAAGGCGTCGTCCTCACAGCCCGAGCCGCGCTTTGGCGATGATGTTGTGCTGGACCTCGTCTGTGCCGCCATAGATCGTGATCTTGCGTAGGTTCATGTAATAAGCCGCCAGAGGGCCGGAATAGTCCGGGCCCACCGGCTCCAGGTCCGAGTTGAGCTCGAAATCCGCGGGTCGGTAGGGCAGCGCATAGGGACCGGCCACGTCGAGGGCGAGGGCGGAAGCGGCCTGTGCCACGCGGGCGCCAAGCAGCTTCAGGAGCGAAGCCTCGGTACCGTCGATTGCGCCTTCCGTCGCAGCCACGCTCATGCGCAGGCTGGTGCATTCGAGCGCCATCAGATCAATCTCGAGCCGCGCGAGCTTCTCGGCGAAGGCGGGGGACTCGGCGAGGGGAATACCGTCCACGATCCGCTCGGTGGCGATGCGGCGCAGGAAGGCCACCTCTCGCTTGGCGCGCCCCACCCGCGCGGCGCCGAAGCGCTCGTGTCCAAGCAGATACTTGGCGCAGGTCCAGCCCTGGTTCAGCTCGCCCACCAGGTTAGCGCGGGGCACACGCACATTGTCGAAGAAGACTTCGTTGATCTCGTGCTCGCCATCCAGGGTGATGATGGGGCGCACGGTGATGCCCGGCGTCGTCATATCCACCAGCAGGAAGGAGATACCCTCCTGCTTTTTCCCGGTGGAGGCCGTGCGCACCAGTGCGAACATCATGTTCGCGTAGTGCGCATAGGTGGTCCAGATCTTCTGGCCGTTGACGACGAAGTCAGCCCCGTCGATCTCCGCGCGGGTGGACAAAGCCGCGAGGTCCGAGCCGGCACCGGGCTCGGAATAGCCTTGGCACCACCAGTCTGAGCCATCGAGAATACGCGGCAGTAAGTGCTGCTTCTGCGCCTCGGTCCCGAACGCGATGAGCACCGGGCCGATCATGCGCACGCCGAAGGCCGGAAGCTCCGGCGCTCCCGCCAATGCGCATTCCTCGTCGAAGATGCCGCGTTCAATGGCCGACCACCCCGTGCCGCCGTGTTCCTTCGGCCAGGCCGGGGCGACCCAGCCGCGCTTCAGCAGGATCGCCTGCCAGCGCAGGAAATCCTCCTTGTGCAGGCGGCGATGGCCCAGCACCTTGCCCGAGAGGTCGGCGGGCAGGTGACCCTTCAGGAACGCACGGACCTCCTCGCGGAAGGTGCTTTCGGCTGGGGAATCGTCGAAGTCCATCGATCCGGCCTTCCGCGCCTCAGGCGAAGCGCAAGGGCGCGCCGGTGCGCGCCTGCAGTTCGTCCAGGGAGAGGCCCGCGACCATGTCGCGTACGAGGAAGCCCTCGCGGTCCAGGTCGATGGTGGCGAGATCAGTGTAGATGCGGCTCACGGCCCCAAGGCCGGTGACGGGCAGGCTGAGCTGCGCCACGAGGCGCGGTCGCCCGTCGCGCGTTTCATGTTCCATCATGACGAAGACGCGCTTCGCCCCCACGGCGAGGTCCATGGCGCCGCCGACGGCCGCGGCGACGCCGGTGTCCCCCAGGGACCAGTTGGCGAGGTCTCCGTTCGCGGCGACCTCGTAGCCGCCGAGCACGCAATAATCGAGGTGCCCGCCCCGCATCATCGCGAAGGAATCCGCGTGGTGGAAGAAAGCCGCCCCTGGCAGGATGCCGACCGGACGCTTGGAGGCATTGGTCAGCTCCGGGTCCACGGGCTCGTCCGGGCGCAGGGCGCGCATGCCGAGCACGCCGTTTTCGCTGTGAACGAACACGGTGCGCTCTGGACCGATCTGGTCGAGCACGAGGACGGGCATGCCGATCCCCAGGTTGACATAGGCGCCGTCAGGAATGTCCGCGGCGACCCGAGCCGCGATTTCGGTGCGTGAGCGTCGTTGTTCCATGGCTTCCTCCCCTCACGCAGCCGTTGCGTGCTCGACGACGCGCTGGACGAAAATCCCGGGCGTGATCACCTGCTCGGGGTCGATTTCGCCGAGTTCTGCGCGCCGGCGCACCTGAACCACGGTGGTGGTCGCAGCCATGGCCATGAGAGGACCGAAGTTTCGCCCAGTCTTGCGAAAGATCAGGTTGCCCCAAGGATCGGCGGTGTCCGCACGGACCAGGGCAAAATCGCCCTTGAGCGGCAACTCGAAGACATACCCCTTGCCGTCAATGACGCGGGTCTCCTTCCCATCGGCCAAGGCAGTGCCGTACGAGGTGGGCGTCAGGAAACCGCCGAGGCCGGCACCCGCCGCGCGCAGCCGCTCAGCGAGAGTGCCCTGGGGCACGCACTCGAACGCGATCTCACCCTTGCGGAACATGTCCTCGAACACCTGGCTCTCCGGCCCGCGGGGATAGGACGCGACGAGCTTGCGCACGCGGCCGAGCTTGATCAGCAAAGCAAGGCCATTCTCGCCGGAGCCGCTGTTGTTGCAGACCACGGTCAGGTCGCGCGCTCCCTGGCGGGCGACGGCTTCCAGAAGGTCGATGGGCTGGCCGGCGGTGCCGAAGCCGCTCACGAGCAGTGTCGCTCCGTCCGGGATGTCGGCAACCGCCGCGTCAAGCGACGCGCAGAATTTGTCCACCATGTCTCACGCGCTCTTCAAATGGGAGATTTGCTGGATGGGAGCGGCATCACAGGCTGCTCGCCAGGATGGCGGTCGCCTGGGCTGAAAGCACCCCGCCATTGCCGTGGACGAGGGCGGTGTCCGCCTTGGCCACCTGCCGGGCGCCGGCCTCCTGGCGCAACTGGCGCACCGCCTCGACCACGAGGAAAATGCTGTACATGCCGGGGTGGGTGAAGGAGAGACCGCCGCCGTTCGTGTTCACCGGCAGATCCCCGCCCGGCGCGAGGCGCCCGCCGGAAACGAAGGCGCCGCCTTCCCCTTTCCGGCAGAAGCCGAGATCCTCGAGGAACAGGATGGGATTGATGGTGAAGGCATCATAGAGCTCGACGATGTCGATGTCCGACGGTTTGAGCCCCGCTCGGGCGAACGCCGTCGGCCCGCTCTGCGCTGCCGGGGTCACGGTCAGGTCCTCCATGGAGGAGATCTGCCTGTGCCAGTGGGCCACTCCCGTGCCGAGGACATAGATGGGCTTGGGGTGGATGACCCTCGCATCCTCAGAGCGCATCACCACATAGGCGCCGGCCCCGTCGGTGACGAGGCAGCAGTCCCGCACCGTCAGCGGATCGGAAATCATGGGAGCGGCGAGCACGTCCTCCACCGTGAGGGGGCCGCGCGCAAAGGCCTCGGGGTTGAGCTGCGCCCATTTGCGGGCCGCTACCGCCACATCGGCCAATTGCTCGCGCGTCGTGCCGTACTGGTGCATGTGGCGGGCCGCGGCGAGGGCGTAGCTGCTCACCGGATTGAAGGGTTTGTAGGGGTGCTCGTAGAGCTGAGGGTCGAGCTCGGCCCGCATGGCGTTGACCCGGCTGCTGCTCGGCGCGCTGCGCGGGGTCGCTCCATAGCAAACGAGAATGGCGTTGCACTCGCGCGCCTCGAGCGCCAAGGCTGCCATATGCAGATGGGCGATGAAGGACGAGCCGCCGTGCATCGTGTTGTCGGAAAATTTGGGGCGGATGCCGAGATACTCCGCCATTCGCATGACCCACCACGGCGAGGTGAGGCTCGCGGTCATGATGCCATCGATGTCGCTCTTGGCGAGGCCGCTGCTGCGGATGGCCTGCGCGGCCGCATCGGCGACGATTTCCTGCTCGGAGCGCCCGCCTGCGTCGCCGCAGCCGGCCTGCCCGACGCCGAGGATGGCGATGGCTCCCCGCCGAGACGCCGCGCTCATGTGGGCATCCTTTCGAACACGAGGAGGGGAGTGCCGTCGTCGGTCTCGATCACTTTCGCTGTCACGCGCAGTCCGATCTTCACGTCGAGGCTGTCCATTCCCACGACGCGGCTCATGAGGCGGGGACCCTCGTCGAGATCGACGAGACAGACGTTGTACATCCTGTCCCGCCCCCGCACCGTGGTGGTCGAATAAACCGTTCCGGCGCCGCTTGGCCGGAACCAGGACAAGCTCTGCCCGCCGCAATGGGGGCAGATGGCGCGGGGATAGAACACGCCCTTGCCGCAGTCGTCGCACCGCTGGATATGGAATGCGCCGGTGGCGAGATGCGCGAGATAAGTCTTGTCCGCCGCGCTGGCGCACAGGGGCGGCGCGGCGTCGCTGGTGTCTCTCTGCTCTGCCATGTGGCTCACTGCACCTTGACGCCACTGGTCTTCACGACGCCCGCCCACTTCTTGACTTCGTCGGCGACGAAGGCCGCCGCCTCCTGCGGGTCGAAGGCGGGCGCGGGCTCGCAGTTCATCTTGTGCAACCATTCCAGTGTGGAAGGCTGGTGCGTGATCCGGTTCGCCTCGCGATTGAGGAGTTGCACGATGTCGGAAGGCGTGCCCTTCGGCGCGTAAAAGCCCAGCCATGTGTAGAGATCGAAGCCCGGGAAGCCGGATTCGTTCAGCGTCGGCAGATCCGGAAAGAGCGGGCTGCGATCGAGGGTCGTCACAGCGATGGGCTTCACGTCGCCGCTGGCGATGAAGGCGGCCACGCTCATGGAGTCTTGGAACGCCATCTTCACATGACCTGCCGCCAAGTCGTTGATGGCGGGCGCCGCGCCCTTATAGGGCACATGCACGAGCCCGCCGCCGGACATGGTGCGCAGTAGTTCACCCGCGAGATGGGTCGATCCGCCCGCGCCCGCCGACGCATAGGGGACCTCTCCCTCGGCTTTCATCCAAGCCAGGAATTCCGGGACGGTGCTGACGGGGACGGACTTGTGGACCAGCAACAGGTTGGGAGCCCGCGCGAGGATCGCGAGGACCGCGAAGTCCGATACTGGGTCGTAGTTCACCTTCTGAACGGCCGGGCCGATGACATGGCCCGTGGCGCTCACGAGAAGCGTGTAGCCGTCCGGGGGCTTGCGCGCGACATATTCGGTCCCGACCTGGCCTGCCGCTCCGGCCCGGTTCTCGACCACGAACGGCTGCCCGAGCGCCTTAGCCAGATCGGTGCCGAGAAGTCGGGCGACCGTATCCGTCATGCCCCCAGGCGCAAACGACACGACGATGGCCACCGGGCGCGCCGGATAGTCTTCAGCGGCAAAGGACGGCAGGACATGGAGGCCTGCTGCAGCGCCGCCGATGGCAGACCCAAGAAAAAGACTAAGCTCGCGCCGCGAGATGCGCATTTCATTCCTCCCTTTGGATTTTTCTTCGCTGTCGTTGCGAAGGCAACGCTGCGATGACTTTGTCTAATGGCTATCGGCTGAGGGGCACCGCGGCCATCGCAAAGATCCAAAGCGAGGTTTCCCCCATTTCAAACTCGCGACCCGATCCTTTGCGGGCCGTGGCAAGACTTTGACGGATGAATCGAACGGATAACGCCGCGATGCCGAGATTCGCCCGGGTTGCAGCGCGGCGTGCACGGGAGGAGCGATGTTCGGTGGTCTTTGCTGGCGGACCAACACGGAATTTGTGTGGGTCGAGCTGCAAGCGTGCGATCACCGCCATCCCGCCATGGAACGCTGCGCCTGTCGAGAACGAAGCCCGCTCGCCTACCCGCGTCCACCTCGGCCTTCTTGACCCGACCGTTGAGGGCCTGGGCCGTGCACCCCATGTTCTCGGCAATCGACACCATCTCCGCCCACCGAGAGGGATGATCCCTCTCGTGGTCCAGCGCCATCCGCACCGGGCCCGCGCGCCTCAGGCGAAAACTTGCTCGTCACCTTGTTGCTCATAACGGCCCCTATCTCTCAGGAGTTGGGGCCTCCGGCAAACCCGGGGCGGTTCAGGTGGCCGCCTATTTATGGGTCGAAATGAAGCGCCGCGCGCGCTCGGTCTGCGGCTGGGTGAAGAAGGCCTCCGGATGCGCTTCCTCCACGATACGGCCGCGATCCATATAGACGATCCTGTCGGCGCAGCGCCGGGCGAAGCCCATTTCGTGGGTCACGATGATGGAGGTCAGCCCCTCGGACGTCAGGTCCTGGATGATGGCGAGCACCTCGCCCACCGTTTCCGGATCGAGGGCGGAGGTTGGCTCGTCAAACAGCATGACGTCCGGCGACATCATCATGGCGCGGACGATGGCGACGCGCTGCTGCTGGCGGCCCGAGAGCTGGGCCGGATAGGACTGCGCCTTGTCCGCCAGCCCCACCCGCGCCAGCAGGGCCAAGGCCCGCGCTTCCGCCGCCTCTCGCACCATCAGGCCCTCGCGCACGGGCGCGAAGGTCAGGTTGCGCAGGGCATTCATGTGCGGAAACAGCGCATAGTTCTGGAACACCATGCCGATCCGCCGCCGCACCAGCCGCCATTCCCGTTCCGCCAGGCCCCCAATCTCCCGTCCGTCGAAGACGATGCTTCCCCCTTGGATCGCCTCCAGGCCGTTGAGGCAGCGGATGAAGGTGCTCTTGCCCGAGCCCGAGGAGCCCATGATGACCACACGCTCGCCCTTGGCGATGGAAAAGGCGATGTCCTCCAGGACCTGCACCTTGCCGTAAGACTTCACCAGATTGACCGTCGAAATGACCTGAGGGGCCTACGCTTGCTCCATGACCGTTCCCTTTCCCTCAGAAGCGCTGCTCGGCGCGTGACTGGCCGAAGCGCTGTTCAAGCCAGGAGATCGCGGCCGACATCAGCAGGCCGGCAACGTAATAGATCAGCAGGATGAAGCCGTAGACGGTCAGTCCCGGCGCGCCGCCCTGGTAGTAAGAGGCCCGATCGATGACGATCTGGGCGCTCTTGAGCAGCTCCACCACGCCGATGAGGGCGGCGAGCGACGTGGAGTGCATCAGGATGTTGCACAGGCCCGCATAGGCCGGGATCACCGGCATGACCGCCTGCGGCAGGATGATGGAGGTGAAGATCGCCACCGGGCCGAGACCCAGGGAGCGGGCGCTTTCGAACTGGTGATGGGACACGGCGGTGATGCCGCCGCGCACGATCTCCGCGCCGTTCGCCCCGCCCCAAAGCGAGAGCGCCAGGATGGTCGCGGCCAGCGGTCCCAATTGCAGCCCGAAAGCCGGAGCGCCGAAGAAAATGAAGAAGACGCTCACGATCTGCGGGACGTCGCGAAAGAACTCGATGACGATGCGCACCGGCACCCGCACAGGAGCGGCCCTCAAGGTGGCCAGCGTGCCGCAGGTGACGGCGATGAGCGTCGAGAAGAAGACACTGGCGCCGAAAATCTCCAACGCCGTGATGCCGGCTTGAAGAAAGAAGCCGCCATTCTGGGTGATGAGGGAGAGGTTCATCTGCGATAGCCCTTCCCGAGATGGCGCTCGAAGCTGGTCATCATGGCCGAGAAGCCGAGGACGACGGCGAGATAGCCGATGAGCAGAGCCACGAAATTCTCGATGGAACGGTAGGTCTCGGCGATGTTGTCCATGGCCACGAAGGTGAGCTCGGGCACGCCGATGGCGCTGAGCAGGGCGGAATTCTTGATGGTGGACACCATGGTGTTCATCATGGCCGGCACCACCGCGCGCGTGGCCACCGGGGCGATGATGAAGATGAAGGCGTCGATCGGCTTCAATCCAAGGGCGCGCACCGTCTCCGTCAGGGTGCGGGGCACGGCCGCGATGGCGCCCCTGAGGTTGGCGGTCTGGTAGGCGCAGGCCCAAAGCGTCAGCACGATCACACCGGAGGTGGTCGGTGGCGCGCTGACGCCAATTTCCGGCATGCCGAAATAAAAGAAGAAGATCTGAACCAGCAACGGCGTGTTGCGGATGAAGGAGACATAGAACCGGATGATGTCCTGCACCACCTTGATGCGGAAATGCAGCGCCGCAGCCAGGACATAGGCCAGGACCACGGCGAGCCCATTGCAGACGACCGCAAGGAAGACGGTCATCTCCAGGCCCTTCAGGAAGAGGGGTGAGATGGACCAGAGATAGCTCCAGTCGAATGGCGAACTCATCATGGCGCAGGGGTCCCTGTGAGGGGCGGCGGGAAGGCGTCGAGGGCCACCCGCACAGGACGAGGGACGGCGCCGAGGCCGTCCGCAGGGGGAACCCGGCTCAAGGGGGCGGAAGCACGCTGTTCTGGTCGGAGGACCCATCCGGCGGCAAGGTCGTGTAGCTGTGGAGGCGCTCCTCCAGGTCGGCTTCCCCGGCATAGCGCTCGACGGCGGCACGGTAGGTGCCGTCGGTCTTGGCCTGGCTCACCATGGCGCTGATGAATTCGCGCATGGCGGTGTCGCCGCGCCGGACGGCGGGTGCGGACCAGCCGATCTGGAACACCACGTCAGACACCTTCAGGCGAGGATCCTTGCTGGCGGCCACCACCAGAACGTGGCTGTCCTGCGTCACCCCATCGCCCCGGCCCTGGCGCAGGGACTGGATGGCGTCGGCGATGTTGTCATACTTGACGAGCTTGATCTGGGGATAGTTCTTCTCAAGGAAGCCCACCTGCCAGGCGCCCTTGTTGGTCAGCAAGGTCTTGCCCTTGAGGTCATCAAGGCTGCGGACGTCCTCGCCGGCCCGCACCAGGATGCCGGAGGCACCCCAATTGGTGGAGGTGGCGAAGTCCACCGTCTGCTTGCGCTCCTCGGTGACCCCCATGGTGGCGAACAGCACGTCCACCTTGCCGGAGGCAAGCATCTGGACGCGGGTCGCAGCGGTGACGCAGGTGAAGACCGCCTTGCCGGGGTCGCCGAAGGCGCGCTCGGCCATGTGGCGCGCCATGTCCACGTCGATGCCGGCCGGGTTGCCCTTCTCGTCGAGGAAACCTGCGGGAGGGCTGTCGCATTTGACGCCCACCCGCAGCTCTCCCTTTTCCTTAAGACTCGCCGGCACCGGGATCTGCTGGGCCCAGGCCGTGCCGGCGACGGCGGTGGTCATCCATATGGTCAGGCAGAACAAACGGGTCTTCGTCATGGCTGTCCCCTCTTTTTTGAGCCATCCGCGGACGTTTGATTGCTGTGGCGGGGCGGCTTCAGCCGCCGCAATTGGCCGCGACCGCGGCGGCGAGCTGGGCGTCCGCCGTGGCGAGCCGCTGGGTGGTCCGGTCCAGCCAGGAGCGGTCGGCGTCAAGGGCGAGGCGCGCCTCGTCAATGGCGGCCTTTACGGAGTCCGGCGCCGGCATGCCCTTGCCCTTGCGGCGCGCCACGTTCTGCACCGGGTCGAGGGCGTCGGCGATGTCCTGCGCCCCCACCGCGATGGGCTGGCCGGTCTGGGCGATGGCGGCCTCCTGGACCAAGTCGAGCCCGATATGGTTCGCCTTGATGCCTCGCTCGATGGCGCTCATCACCACCCGGGCCACGATCTCGTGGGCCTCCCGGTAGTCGATGCCCACGCGGCGCACCAGCATGTCGGTCAGGTCCGTCATGGTGGCGTAGTTTTCCGCCGCATAGCGCAGCATCTGCGCCTTGTTGGGATGCAGGGTGCGCACCACGCCGGTCATGGCATGGGTGGCGGCGATCATGGCGTCGATGGAGCGCGGCTCCAGTTCCACGCGGGCGGCGCTGTATTGATATTCGATGCCGTTCAGTGAGGTGAGGATGCCGACCAGCGGCCCCATGGCCGCGAACGCCGCCTTGCGGCTGCGCTCCAGGGAATCCGGATTCTTCTTCTGCGGCATGATGCTGCTGGTGCCGGCGAAGGAGGCATCCAGCTCCGCCATCTGGTATTCGTCGCTGCTCCAGAGCTGGATCTCCGAGGCGAGGCGGCTCAGGGCGCTGAGGAAGAGCGCGTTGTCGAAGGCGAACTCCGCCACATGGTCCCAACCGGCAACGCCCTCGATGCTGTTCACCACCAGCCCGTCAAAGCCCAGGAGCGCCGCCGTACGCTCGCGATCGAGCGGCCAGCCCGTTCCGGCGGTGGCGGCCGCGCCGAGCGGGCACTGGTTGACGCGCGGATAGAGCTCGCGGAACCGGTCGAGGGCCTTGCCCAGGTTTTCGCTGATGGCCATCAGATAGTGGCCGAGCGTGATGGGCTGAGCTTCCTTGCGCTGGGTATAGACCACCATGACCGTGTGGAGGTGGTCCGCCGCCTTCTCGACCACGGCTTCGCGCAGCCCGATGACCGCTGCGATGGTCCGCAGCAGCTGGTCCCGCAGGAACATCCGCTTGCCCGCATTGGCCAAGTCGTTGCGGCTGCGGCCGATATGCATCTTGCCCGCCACCGAGCCGATCTCGCGCTTCAACGCGGCCTCATAGGGCAGATAGGTCCGCAGGGCGGGATCGTCCTCGGCCCGTGCGTCCGCCAGGGCCAGGCCGCGCAGGATGCGGCTGGCCTCGTCGGCGGACAGGATCGCCTGCTCGGCCAGCATGACCACATGGGCGCGGTGGATCTTGCTGTCATAGGGGAAGACGGCGCTGGTCAGCGTCAGGGCGGCCGCGTCGAAATCGTACAATTCCTGGAATTCCGGCGCCTTGGCGCCGCTTGCGCGTCCGATGCGGGTGGCGTCGGTGACGGGTGCGCTCATCGGGATTTTCCTCGTGATCGATGGGGTCTCAGACGGTCGGGGCGGCACGGCGTTCCAGATGGACGGCATAGGGCTCAAAGCCCATGCGCGCCCAGAATGCCTGGCCGGTGGGATTGCTGTGCAGCACTTCCAGCAGAATGCGCGCGCCCGGCGGGAAGCGCTCGTGCATCAGGAGGGTGAAGGCCCGCCGACCCAGGCCCGCGCCCCGCGCCTCGCGGGCGATGAAGAACTGGCGCAGATAGATGCGCTGGCCGGAGGGCTCGGCGATGTCGCTCTCCCAGCGCCAAGTGGCGTATCCGGCCAGGCGGCCGTCCTGCTCGATCAGGTCCACATGCCAGTCGGGGCTGTCGAGGAAGCCCTGCGCGCGCGCCTCCAACTGGTCGAGGGTCATGGGGTTGCGATGGCCCTCGTCCTCGATGAGCGCGCGGTTCATCCGGGCGATGGCGGGCAGGTCCGCGGCGGTCGCGGTGCGCAGAACTGGCATGCTTGGTGCGGTCATCACGCAGCCGCCTCCCCGATGGAAATCCAGGTGGTCTTGAGGTCGAGATATTTCTCGAAGGCGTGCAGCGAGAGATCGCGCCCATTGCCGGACTGCTTCACCCCGCCGAAGGGCGTGCGCAGGTCCACATGGTCAACCGCGTTCACGCTCACGCTGCCCACATGGAGGGCGCGGGACAGGCGCACCGCGCGGTCGAGACACGAGGTCCAGACGGACGCCCCGAGGCCATAAATGGAGGCGTTCGCAAGGCTGACCACCTCGGCCTCATTGCGGAAGGGGATGATGGACAGGACCGGGCCGAAGATTTCCTCGGTGGCGATCACCGCGCGCGGATCCACATCGGCGAAGATGGTGGGCGCGATGAAGCTGCCCCCGCTTTCCGCCAGCACCCGGCCGCCGCCGCACAGCAGGTTCGCCTCGCTCTTGCCGGTCTCGATATAGGACAAGACGCGCTGCGTTTGCTCAGCGCTGACCATGGCGCCCATGCCGGAGGCAAGGTCGAGCGGGTCGCCCGGCATGTAGGCGCGGGCGGCCTCCAGCAGCAGCGCCGTGAAGTCCGCGCGAATGTCCTCATGGACAAACAGGCGCGAAGTGGCCGAGCAGATCTCACCCTGGTTGAAGAAGATGCCGGCGGCAGCGGCCTGCGCGGCGGCCTTCAGGTCGCGCGCATCGGGAAAGACAATGAAGGCGCTCTTGCCGCCGCATTCCAGCCAGACCCGCTTCATGTTCGACCTGCCGGCATAGCCGAGGAACAGCTTGCCCACTTCGGTCGAGCCCGTGAAGCCGACGCAGTCAATATCCGGATGCAGGCCGATGGGGGCGCCCGCATCGGGGCCGAAGCCCGGGAGCACGTTGAAGACGCCGCGGGGAATGCCCGCTTCCGCCGCAAGGCCCGCGAGGTAAAGGGCCGTGAGCGGGGACTGCTCCGCCGGCTTGAGAATGACGCTGTTGCCGGCGGCAAGTGCGGGTGCACATTTCCAAGCGGCCATCTTGAGCGGGAAGTTCCAGGGCACCACTGCGCCGACAACCCCGACCGGCTCGCGCGTGATGGTCGCCAGGGCGCCGGTGCCCACCGGAACGGCCTCGTCGAGGAGTTTGTCGCACGCTTCGCCGAAGAAGCGGAACACATCGGCCGAACCCGGAATGTCCAGCGTTGCGGAATCACGGATCAGCTTTCCGGTGTCCAACGTTTCCAGGATCGCGAGGGTGTCGCGATGTTCTTCGATGAGATCCGCGAGCCGGATCAGAGTTCGCCGGCGCACCGCCGGGTCGCATCGCGACCAGCGCCCGCTCTCGAAGCTCCGCCGGGCGGCGGCGGCGGCGCGGTCCACATCCTGGATGCTGCATGCGGCGACGGCACCGAGCACGGCGCCGGTGGCCGGATTGATGCAGGCGAAGGTGCGCCCATCCGCGGCCGGCACATAATCACCGTCGATGAAGGCACGGGTCTCGATCTGCACCAGGCGCGCCACATCGGTCCAGAAGGGGTGGTGCCGGGGGGAGGGGTGGGTCGTCATGGTCGCTCCGTCCAATCCCTCAATCACAGGCTTGCCTGCCTGCGATCGAGCCAATCCATCAAGCCGAAGGCGCCCGCCGCGGCCGGCACATACCAGGGCCGCCCCGCCACATTGGGGAGCCGCCCGAAGGGCAGGCGCTCGAACACCGTCGGCGTTGCGCGCGCGCCCAGCATGCGCTCCACCGCAAGCTGCCCCAGCCAGGGCATGATGCCGACGCCGCTGCCATTGCAGCCGACCGCGAACCAGCATCCCTCGTGCTGGCCCATATGCTGGAGGTGGCTGCGCGTCATGGCCACGGACCCACTCCAGGCATGAGAGATCTTGACCGTGGCAAGGCTGGGGAAGATCTGGGCGAGAGAGCGATGCAGAAGCGGCGCGGCACGCTCGGGCACGCCAGGAATGAGGCCCGGCCGGGCGCCGAGCAGGATGCGTGTGCCATCCGGGGAGGGGCGGAAATACCAAAGGTTGCGCTTGCTGTCCGAATACATGCGCCGGGTGGGCATCAGGGCGCTCACCGCCTCGCGTCCGATGGCCTCGGTGGCGATCATGTAGGATCCGACCCGTGCCACGCGCTGGCGCACCCAGGTCTGCGCGCTGTCGGTATAGGCGTTGGTGGCGAAGAGCACATGAGGCGTGCGGATGTCGCCTGCGGGGGTGTGAACGAGGAAACCCTCGCCCACCCGGCGTACGGTGCTGACGGCGGTGTGGGAGCGCACAATGGCGCCGCGCTGCTGCACGTCCTTGAGCAGGGCGCACGCAAAGCGCGAGGGGTGCAGTCCGCCAAAGTCCTCCACCAGGAGCCCGCCATGATAGTGGCGCGTGCGGATTTCACGCTGCAAGTCCTGCGGCCCGAGCACGCTGGCCGTGAGGCCGGCGAGGCTGGACAGGATGCGGGCGTGGCCGACGAAGCGGTCGAGATCCTTCGGAACCGCCGCCAGGAAGAGGCGCCCGGACGGCTGGAACAGTTCGACGGGCGCGCCATAGGCCGCCGCGAGACCCCGGACATGATCGAAGGCCTCGGCATGGGCCGTTGTCAGGGCTTCGATCAGGTCGGCGCCCAATTGGTCTGAGGTTCCGTTCAGCAGGAATTTCTGCCCTGCCGACAGCATGGCGCCACTGCGCGAACTGGCGCCACCGGCGATGGCCCCGGCATCCAGGACCACGGGCTTGGCCCCCAGTTCCAGCGCCCGCCGCGCCGCACCGAGGCCGCAAAAGCCGCTGCCGACAATGACGAGATCGGCTTGGGCGGGCAGGTCCGGCGTGCATGTCTGGGGCGCAGCGTCGTCCCACCAATAAGGCTCCGCCTTGAAATCCTTGGCGAAAATGTCGGTAGGCATCGGGGGCACGGGTTCTGCTCCACTGCGAAGGTGGTCACAGAAAATATGCCAGACAAAATATTGTCAACAATAAATTATCTTGAACCATCCCTCCGGGCTTTTATGATCCCCGCAGTTCGAAGGAGACATGATGGACAGCACCGCCGAGGAGCCGGGCGCTTCCCCCGTGAAGCGCCGCACGCTCGTTGAGACCGTGACCGAGGAAATCTCCCAGATCATCCTCAACGGCGAACTGCGTCCCGGCGACAAGCTGCGCGAGGCCGAGATTGCCGAGCGCCTGGGCGTCAGCCGCGGACCCGTGCGGGAGGCGTCACGTCGGCTCCAGGAGACCGGCCTCCTGACCGGGCATCCGTTTCGCGGCTCGTTCGTGCGCAAGCTGAACCAGCGCGAGGTGGCGGACATCTACACGCTGCGGGCCGTGCTCGAATGCACAGCCGCGGAAGAGGCGGTCCGGGTGATCGAAGCGTCTGACTTCGCCGGCATTGAAGCGGCCTTACGGGAAACCGAGACCGCCGCCTTGGCCAATGCGCCCGGCCGGATGATCGAGGCGGACGTGGCCTTTCACGCTGCGCTTTGCCGCGCGGGCCACAATGAGCGCATCACCGACACCTTCACGCGGCTCGCCACCGAGCTGCGCCTCGTCCACCTGATGATGCATCCCGATCCCGAGCAGCTCCAGGCCGCCGCGCGCGGGCATGCGGCCATTCTAGAGGCGGTTCGCGCCCGCAGCACGGAGCGGCTTCTGGCGGTACTGAAGGCGCATATCCTCGATGAGCGGGACATTGTCCTGCAATATCTGGGCCCCCATGGGGACAGCCTGCCGAAATCGGCGGACCTCGACCCGAAAGGGGGAGCCGGTGCCTCGAAATTCGCTGGCAAGGTGACGGTGCGGCCCCATGTGCGGTCGGACTTCCCGCTTCTCGCGCGGATGAACCGCGAACTGGCTGATGACGAAGGCCACCGAAACCCCATGACCATCGAGCAGATGGAAGCGCGCTTCGGCCGGTTCGTAGACGAGGAGGGGTGGAGCGTCGACCTGTTCATGCTGGACGACGAGGTGGTTGGCTACGCCACCCACCGCCGAGAGCCAGAGCCCTCCGATCCGTCCGGCGAGCGGGTGTTCCTGCGCCAGTTCTACATCGTGCGGCACTATCGCCGAGACGGGCTGGGACAGGCGGCATTTGATGCCTTGGTGGCGGCGCGCTTCCGTCCTGGAGACCGCGTGATTCTGGAGGCGATCGAGAACAATCCGGGTGGCCGGGTGTTCTGGCTCCGCGTGGGTTTCACGCCCTACAGCTCAATCCTCGAGCATTTCGTGAGATCACCGCTGGATTGAGCGGAATCCCATCAGCGAGAAGGAGGTAACCAAACGAATCCCTCTGCAGCACAATTGCGATGATGCGAGGCGCCAGGTCATTCGCCCATGAGGCTATGGGCAGATCCAGCTCTCAGCGGATAACGCCAGGGCGGAGTTCGGTGATTATCCTTTCGCCAGGGCACATGGGATTCGGCATCTTCAATCACCGCTCGGATTCTCTCTATGGCGACAGCCCGGCTGAGCGGTATCAATTCCCGCGCCCCTATCTGGGACGCGTCGAGGCCTGTGTCGGCGACAGGATCTTTTATTACGAACCCCGGAAAGTGGCGGAGACCCGCGGCTGTTTCGCGATCGCCAGGGTCGCGCGCGTCGTTCCCGACCCCACCGCTCCGGGCATGCCTCTCGCTCTCATCGAACCGGGCAGTTAGCTGGATTTTGTCGGCGCGTCGTGCTGCGCGCCTATGACGAGCGCTGTGCCATCAGCGGGCTCAAGCTGATCAATGGCGGCGGGCGTGCCAAGGTGGCCGCAGCGCATATCCGCCTGTTGTTCTCATCGGGAACACCCGCGAGCTGCGATGGACAGGCTCCTCCCGCATCGGCCAGAGCGGTAAGGAGAGACCGAAAGTTCACCTGTCGGTCACAAGGCTGTCACGGCGCCAGCACTACCTTAGGCTTGGCCATTAGGCGGCGCACAACCGCCCGAAGGGATGGCCTCGGTGCAGGAGAAAACCATGACGCGGATCACCAGCCTCTTGGCGGCGAGCTTGGTGTTGCTCTCCGGCGTGGCCCATGCCGGTGAATTGACGGTTTATACTGCGCTGGAGGCCGATCTCCTGCCGGTCTATAAGAAGAGCTTCGAGGAAAAGAATCCCGGCATCAGCATTCGCTGGGTCCGCGATTCCACCGGCATCATCACCGCCAAGCTGCTCGCGGAAAAGGATAATCCCCAGGCGGACGTGGTGCTCGGCACCGCCGCCACCTCGCTGCAATTGCTGGACGCGGAAGGCATGCTCGAGGGCTATGCGCCCAAGGGCCTCGACAAGATCGACCCGCGCTTCGTCTCCAAGGACACCCCGCCCACCTGGGTGGGCACCAATGCCTGGGCCGCGGCGCTGTGCGTCAATACGGTGGAGATGAAGAAGCGGGACCTGCCCATTCCCACCTCCTGGGCCGACCTCATCAAGCCGGAATATAAGGGCCTCATCGTGATGCCCAATCCGGCCTCCTCCGGCACCGGCTTCCTGGACGTGTCCAGCTGGCTGCAGATGTGGGGCGACCAGAAGGGCTGGGCCTATATGGACGCCCTGCACCACAACATCGCCACCTACACCCATTCCGGCTCCAAGCCCTGCACGCTGGCGGCATCCGGCGAATATCCCATCGGCATTTCCTTCGAGTTCCGCGCCGCCCGCGTCATCAACCAGGGCGCGCCGGTGGTGGCCGTGGTGCCGACCGAAGGCGTCGGCTGGGACGTGGAGGCCTCGGCCATCATCAAGGGCACACCCAATGAGGCCGATGCCAAGAAGCTGATCGACTGGGCCGTCTCCGACGATGCCATGAAGATCTACGCCAAGAACTACGCCATCCTCGGTAATCCGGCGATGGAAGAGGCCATCAAAAACGTGCCGGCGGACATCAAGGCCAAGCTCATCAAGAACGACTTTGAATGGGCCGCCTCCCATCGCGCCGCCATTCTCGAAGAGTGGCAGAAGCGCTTCGGCAGCAAGTCCGAGCCCAAGGGCTGAGCCAGCCCTTCTGTCCGGCGCGTCGGCAGCGGGCCATAAAAACCGGGCCATCGCAAGGGAACTGCCGGAGGCATGCCGCATGCGGCAGCCTTCGACGGGGGATCAGGGCAGCCCGGGCCGCAGGGGGCCGGCGTTGCAGATCGAGGGGCTTCCACATGACTGAGCACGCCGTTGAGCTGGCGCTGGCTGCCCTTGAGCCGCCCGCGCGCTCGCCCTATCTGGTGGTGGAGAATGTCACCAAGCGTTTCAAGGACTTCGTGGCGCTGAAGGGCGTCTCGCTGGAGGTCGGGGAAGGCGAGTTCGTCTGCTTTCTCGGCCCGTCCGGCTGCGGCAAGACCACCTTGCTGCGCGCCATTGCCGGCCTCGACATCCAATCCTCGGGCACCATCCATCAGGCCGGCCGGGACATTTCCGCCTTGCCCCCGGAGGAGCGCGACTTCGGCATCGTGTTCCAGTCCTATGCCCTGTTCCCCAACCTCACGCTGCGCCAGAACATCGCCTTCGGGCTGGAAAACCGGCGCATGCCGCGCGCGGCCATTTCGGCGCGGGTGGAGGAATTGCTCGATCTGGTCGGTCTGAAAGAGCACGGCCACAAATATCCCTCGCAGATTTCCGGCGGCCAGCAGCAGCGCGTGGCCCTGGCCCGCGCCCTGGCGCCGAGCCCCGGCCTGATCTTGCTGGACGAGCCCTTGAGCGCGCTCGATGCCAAGGTGCGCCTCCATCTGCGCAACGAGCTGAAGCAACTCCAGGCCCGCCTCGGCGTCACCACCGTCATGGTCACCCACGACCAGGACGAGGCGCTCTCCATGGCGGACCGGGTGGTGGTGATGAATGTGGGCGTGGTGGAGCAGGTGGGCACGCCTGCTGAAATCTATAATAGCCCCGCCACCCGCTTCGTCGCCGACTTCATCGGCGCCATGAACTTCTTTGCGGGCGAGATCGCCAATGGCGGAGAGGTGCATGTGGGCGAGGTCCGGCTGCGGGCCGGCCGGGGCTTGCCGGCGGACGGCGTGCGCGTCACCGCCGCCATCCGCCCGGAGGATGTGCGCATCATCGGCGCCGACCCCCATTCCGACTGGCAGTCCGCCAACCGGGTGGAGATGGTGGTGGAGCATGTGGAATTCCTCGGCTCCCACGTGCGCCTGAGCCTCTCCCATCGGGACTTCCGTCCCGCCTTGCTGGTGGCGCAGTCGTCCCAGGAACTGGTGCGTGCGCTCCAGATCGTTCCCGGCAAGCCCGTCGAGGTGAGCCTGCCGTCCGAACGGCTGCGCATCTACGAGGACAAGGCCAAGGGCGCGGGAGCACATCATGTCTGATGCCGCTGCCGCCCGCGTGACGGCCCTGCCGCACGCGCCGACCATCCGCCCCAAGGTGGGGCGTGATGACCGGCTGATGCTGGTCTTCACCCTGATGATCGGCCTTTATTTGGTGGTCAGCCTGGCGCTGCCCATCCTGTTCATGTTGTGGAAGTCCACCGAGGTCCGCGCCTTCCCCTACGGCGCCGTGGAACTGCAGGTGGACACGGGCGCGGGCTTCGTGCCGGCGGGCACGCTGGAGGCGCTGGCGCCGAAACTCGGCCTCGGCGCGGGGGTGGATCAGGCCCGCCGCTCCACCTCGCTCACGGCGGCGCAGCTGTTTCCCAAGCGCACCTTCGACGGCGTGCCGCTGGAGGGGCTGCGCATGCGCCTCACCGGCACCGCCGACGGCACGCTCGATCTGTCCGGCAAGCCGGTGGCGCCCGGCGAATGGGCGGAGGTCTCGGCCCAGGACCTGCGCCGCCTGGTGCTGCGCGCCGGCACCGTGCGCAGCCTCGACAATTACCTCGCCTATTTCAGCAATCCCGCGCTGACCCAGTCCATCGCCAACAGCTTCGCGGTGTCGCTGGCCACCACCTTCATCACGGTGCTGCTGGCCTTCGGCTTCGCCTATGCCCTCACCCGCACCTGCATGCCCGCCAAGGGCCTGTTCCGCACCATCGCCATGGTGCCCATCCTGGTGCCTTCGCTGCTGGCGGGCCTGTCGCTGGTGTATCTGTTCGGCAATCAGGGCCTGCTGAAGGAATTGCTGTTCGGCGCCAAGATCTATGGCGCCGGCGGCATCATCGCGGGCTGCGTGTTCTACACCTTCCCCCACGCTTTCCTCATCATCGCGACCGCGCTCGCGGTCTCCGATGCCCGCCTCTATGAGGCGGCGCGGGTGCTGCGCACGCCGCCCCGGCGGGCCTTCTTCACCGTGACCTTGCCCGGCGCCCGCTATGGCCTCATCTCGGCGGCCTTCGTTGTGTTCACCCTCACCATCACCGAGTTCGGCGTGCCCAAAGTGGTGGGTGGCGACTTCAACGTGCTCGCGGTGGACATCTACAAGCAGGTGGTGGGCCAGCAGAATTTCGCCATGGGCGCGGTGGTGTCGGTGATCCTGCTCATTCCGGCGGTGGTGGCCTTTTTCGTCGACCGGCTGGTCACCGCCCGCCAGGTGGCCCTGCTCACCGCCCGCGCCGTGCCTTATGCCCCACAGCGCAATGGCGCCCTCGACTGGGCTGCCTTCGCCTTCTGCTGCGTGGTGGCCGGTCTTCTGCTGCTGGTGCTGGGCGTGTCGCAATATGCCGCCCTGGTGCGCTTCTGGCCCTACGACCTGTCCATGAGCCTGACCCATTTCGCCTTTGAGGGCGTGGATGGCGGCGGCTGGGGCTCCTATTTCAACTCCCTGCGCCTGGCCTTCTACACCGCGGTCATCGGCACGGTGGTGGTGTTTGTGGGCGCCTATCTGGTGGAGAAGGGGCGCGGCTTCCTGGCCGCGCGGACCGGCCTCCACTTCCTTGCCATGCTGCCCATGGCCATTCCCGGCCTCGTGCTTGGCCTTGCCTACATCTTCTTCTTCAACGACAAGTCCAATCCGCTGAACCCGCTCTATGGCACCATGGCGATCCTGGTGATCTGCACGGTGACCCATTTCTACACGGTCTCGCACCTCACGGCCCTGACCGCGCTGAAGGCCATGGACCGGGAGTTCGAGGCGGTGGCCGCCTCCCTGAAGCAACCGGTGACGCGCATGTTTACCCGCATCACCATGCCGGTCTGCATGCCCACCGGCCTCGATGTGGCGGCCTATTATTTCGTGAACGCCATGACCACCGTGTCGGCCGTGGTGTTCCTGTATGCGCCCTCCACCACGCTCGCGGCGGTGGCGGCGCTGAACATGGATGATGCCGGACAGATCCAGTCGGCGGCGGCCATGTGCATGCTCATCTTCTACACCAATCTTGCGGCCCGGGGCGTCCATGCGGTGCTCTCCCGGGGCCTTGCCCGCACCCAGGAATGGCGCGTCCGATGACCTCCAAATATGACCTCGTGGTGGTGGGGGCCGGCATTGTCGGCCTCGCCCATGCGCTCATCGCCACCCGCCGGGGCATTTCGGTCTGCGTGGTGGACCGGGAGAGCGAGGCCATCGGCGCCTCCGTCCGCAATTTCGGCTTCGTCACCGTGACCGGCCAGCAGGCCGGCGACTGCTGGCGCCGCGCACGGCGCTCCCAGGAAATCTGGCTGGAGGTGGCGCCGGAGGCCGGGATTGTGGTGGAGCATGAGGGCCTCATCGTGGTGGCGCAGCGGCCGGAGGCCCTGGCGGTGCTGGAGGCCTTCCGCGCCACCGACATGGGCGCTGACTGCGAACTCTTCACTGCCGAGCAGACGCGCCGCCATTATGGCGCGGTCCTCAATGACACGCTGCTGGAAGGCGCCCTCTACAGCCCCCATGAGCGGCGGGTGGAAAGCCGCTTCGCCATCCCGAAGCTTGCCCGCTGGCTGGAGGAGGCGAAGGGCGTCACCTTCCGCCGCCGCTGCCATGTGTCGGCGGTGGACGAGGGGCGTGTCCGCACCAGCCAGGGCGAGATCCACGGCGCCCGCGTGGTGGTCTCCACCAATGATGACCTGGTGACCCTCTTCCCGGAGGAGATCGCCGCCTTGGGCATCCAGCGCTGCTGGCTTCAGATGCTCAAGGTCATGCCCGCCGACCCGGGTTTCCGCCTGCCGGCAGCCGTCATGTCCGATCTCTCCCTGGTGCGCTATCTGGGCTATGCGGAACTGCCCGAGGCGGCGGCGCTGCGGGCCCGGCTGGAGCAGGAGCAGCCGCAGGCGCTTGCCAACGGGGTCCATCTCATCGCCGTGCAGGGGGCCGATGGCGGGCTCATCGTGGGCGACAGCCATCATTATGGCTTCAGCCCCTCGCCCTTCTCCTCCGACAGCTTGGACAACATCATGCTGGACAAGCTCCATGCGGTGCTGCGCCTGTCCGGCGCGCGGGTGGCGGAGCGCTGGATGGGCACCTATGCCTCCTTGCCCGACAAGCTGATGGTGCGCGTGGCCCCTCAACCGGATGTGCGACTGGTGATCGTCACCAGCGGCACCGGGGCCTCCACCGCCTTTGCCATCGCCGAGGAAACCCTGGCCGAGCTGTTTGGAGACGCCGCATGACCTTTACCCATCTCAAGGCCGTCGTGTTCGACTGGGCCGGCACCATGGTGGATCACGGCTCGAAGGCGCCCATGGGCGTGTTTCAGCGCGCCTTTGCGCAGTTCGGCGTGGACATTTCCATCGACGAGGCCCGTGGCCCCATGGGCATGGCCAAGCGCGACCACATCTCCACCCTCATCCGCCTGCCGCGCATCGCGGCCCAGTGGGAAAAGGTGCATGGCCGCGCCCCCGGCGAGGCGGACATTGATGCCATCTACGATGTCTTCGTGCCGCTCAATGTGGAAGTGGTGACCGATTTTTCCGCCCTCATCCCCGGCGCCGCCGAAACCGCCGCCCAGTTGCGCGCGGCGGGGCTGAAGATCGGCTCCACCACCGGCTATACCCGCGAGATCATGGCGCCGCTTCTGCCGCGCGCGGCCGCGCAGGGCTATGCGCCGGACAATCTGGTGTGCGCCGGCGACCTGCCGGCGGGCCGGCCCACCCCGCTCATGATGTACAAGACCTTCCTCGACCTCGGCGTGTGGCCCGCCGCCGCCGTGGTGAAGGTGGATGACACCGAAGTGGGCGTGGCCGAGGGCCTGAATGCCGGCTGCTGGAGCGTCGGCGTCGCGCTCACCGGCAATGTGTTCGGCCTGGATGCCGCCGAGACCGAGGCTCTCTCCCATGACGAGCTGGAGGCGCGCCGGGCCGAGGCCTATGGCAAATTGACCCGCGCCGGCGCGCATTTCGTCATCGATGGCGTGGCGGACCTGCGGGAGGTGCTGGACGAAATCGAAGGCGCCATGGCGCGGGGCGAGCGGCCGTGAGCGCGGGCGAGGCAATGGTGTCGGGAGACCGGATCATGCAGGGCGGGGCCAGCGAAGGCGACGTCAACACTTCTCCCCTGCGCGCTGCCTGGAGCGCCGGGCTCGATGCGCCCACGCGGGACCTGCTGGAGGCGGATGCGGATGTCTTCCTGCATCAGTCTCTGTCCTCGCCATGCCTCGACGTGGTCGTTCATGCGGAAGGCTCCGTGCTGGTGACCCAGTCCGGCCGCCGAATCTTCGACTTCCACGGCAACAGCGTGCACCAATTGGGCCACGGCCATCCCGCCGTGGTGGCGGCCATCAAGGCGCAGCTGGACAGCTTGCCCTTCTGCCCCCGCCGCTTCACCTGCCAGGAGGCGGTGAGCTTTGCGCAGAAGCTGGCGGACCTTGCCCCGGAACCGCTGGGCAAGGTGCTGCTCGCGCCGTCCGGCTCCGCCGCCATCGGCATGGCGCTGAAGCTGGCGCGCTATGCCACCGGCCGGCACAAGACCCTGTCCATGTGGGACGCCTTCCACGGCGCCAATCTCGATGCCATTTCGGTCGGCGGCGAGGCGCTGTTCCGCAAGGATGTGGGCCCGCTCCTGCCCGGCGCCGAGCATGTGCCCCCGCCCGGAATGGCCCGTCGCTTCTTCGGCGACGATGACGGCGCCATCGATCGGCTGGCCGATTACATCGATTATGTGCTGGAGGTGCAGGGAGACGTGGCCGCCCTCATCGCCGAGCCGGTGCGCTGGACCACGGTTGAGCCGCCGCCGGCCGGTTTCTGGGCCAAGGTGAAGGCAAGCTGCGCCCGCCACGGCACCTTGCTGGTGTTTGACGAAATCCCCTCCGCGCTCGCCCGCTGCGGCACCTTCTATGTGTTCGAGCAGATGGGCTGTGTGCCCGACATGGTGGCGCTGGGGAAAGGGCTTGGCGGAGGCATCGTGCCCCAGGCGGCGCTCCTGGTGCGGCGAGACCTGGATATTGCCGGCCAGGTCGCGCTCGGCCACTACACCCATGAGAAGAGCCCGCTGGGCAGCGCCGCCGGCCTCGCCGCCATTCAGGTGATCGAGGAGGAGGATCTGTGCGCCCGGGCCCGGCATCTGGGCGCGACGGGGCGGGCGCGCCTCGACGCCCTTGCCGCGGCGCGGCCGGAGGTGCGGGAGGTCCGCCATATCGGCGCGTTCTTCGGCGTGGAGCTGCGCGATCATGCCGGCCTGCCCGCGAGCGTGCGGGCGGACCGCATCCTTTATGCCGCCCTGGAGCGGGGCCTCAGCTTCAAGGTGGGCGGCGGCAAGGTGCTCACCCTCTGCCCGCCCCTGACCATCTCGGACGAGGCATTCTCCCAATCCCTGGACATCCTCGCGGCGGCCTTCGCGGCGGCGGAGGGATAAAATGGTCACTCATACGATTGGCCGTGTGCTTGACCGCTTCGACCTGGACCTGACCTCCTTTCCCCGCTGGGGAGAGGAGGTCGGAACAGCGATCTGGGACAAGGTCTCCATTGGCGAATGACCAGGCGCTCAAGGCCCCGATGAGAGAAATGTCGCTTACCGTTCGCTCGCGGGGGGGAAGACCCATTTGCCGTCCTTGAACGGCAGGAAGCTGCCATCGTCCACGCCAACCTCCGCGGCGATGAGGCCGTTCAGCTTGGCATTCAGCCCCATGATCAGGTCGCCCGCTGCCCGCCCCTTCATGGCAAGGTTGTTCACCTCGTCGGGATCGTCCTGAAGGTCATAGACTTCCAGATCGTTCTTCCCAGTCAGTTCCTCCCAGGTGTCGGGCGTGTTGAAGCCCTGCGGGGAGAAGTAGCGGGAGAAGCGGTAGCGGCCATCGAACACGCTGCGGATGGAGCAGCGCAGTCGGAAGTCCGGCGGTTGCTTTTCCATGGCGGCGAGGCGTTGCGCGAGCGGGACCGAAGTGTCCGACTTCACGTCGAAATGGGCCGCCCAGCGCGCGTCCTGATAGCTCAGCATATTGTAGCAGAACAGCGACCCCGGCCGCAGCGTATCCGGCTTGGCTGCGCCCGGCGTGGTGAGCAGGGATGAAAAATCATGTCCCGGCAATCCTTCGCCCGCCTGCTTCAGCTTGTCGGGCGCAACGCCGGTGAGCGCGAGGATGGTGGGAGCGAGGTCGATCTGCGAGGTCACCGCATTGCAGGTGAGCCCGCCGGGATAGGCGGGGTGAACGATCATCAGGGGCAAGTGATTTTGCTGGCGGTAGGTGGAATTGCCCTTGCCGCGCATCTGATGATGGCCGCCCAGCTCGCCGTGATCGGCGGTGAAGACGATGATGGTGTCATCCGACATGCCGTTGGCCTTGATCGCCTCCAGCATGCGGAAGACCTGCAGGTCACAGTCGCGAATGCAGTTGAAATAATAGTTCTGCAGCACCCGCCAGCGGCGGTCCTCATCCGGCCACTGGCCGACCAGGAAGTCGATGACCTCCTGATAGATTTGCTGCGCCTTGGGGCGGCCGGGAGTGTTGAAGGCCTGGGTCCGTGTGGACGGCAAGGGCACGTCCCATGTGGCCTTGTAAAGGTCATTTTCCGGCGCGCGCGCGATGGGCATGGAAGACTGCTTGCCCTGGACCGTCTGGCCCGGCAGGTCGGAATTGATGAACATCACGTCGTGGGGATTGACGAAGTTCACCGCCAGATACCAGGGCTTGCCGGCCGCCTTCAGTTCCTGGCCGCGGGTGCGCAGCCAGCGGGTGGCGAAGGCCGTGGTGGTGTCGTCGTAATTGTAGCCGCCGAGCGTGCGGTCGTTGATGTCGCCGACGCCGAAGAAGTCGTCGAAGCCGTAGCTTTCGATGATCTTGCGGTATTTCGCGAACGGCGCGTCGATGGCCTCGTTCACCTGGTCGAGATTGATCGAGAGGTGCCACTTGCCCTGATAGGCGGCGTGATAGCCGAGCTGGGCGAGGCGGTGGCCCACCGTCTTCACATCCGTCGACATGTCCGGCTGCCACAGGGCATTGGCGTTGTCGAAGACGCCGGTATGGGGAATGTGGAGGCCTGTATAGAGCGTCGAGCGCGCCGGCGAACACACGCAGGACGCAGCCTGGTGGTTGGTGAAGGTGATGCCGTTGGCCTTGATCCATTCGCGGCCCGGCACCGGAAACGGCCATGCGTCGAAGAAATGCTCCTGATCAACCAGGATGAACAGAATGTTGTAGCCGCCGGGCGGTGCATCGGGTGCCTTGATCGGGGAAGGCGACCGGGACGGCAGGCCCCCGGCCTGTGTCTCCTTCGGCAGGAGGCCGGCAGCCACCAAGGCGGCGCCGGAGGTGAAAATCTCTCTCCGCGACGGCACAATAGTCCCCTCCGGCTTCTCGCCCATTTTCCGGTCCTCCCGCCATGCGTCGAGAATGATCAGCCCTCAATATATCGTTCCATAGGAGAAACGATTGTGTGAACGTCGCCAGCTCGAGTGAAAATATTGTGAGAAATTGAAGGGGCGGGCAACCGCCCGATGTCCGCAAGTAAAAGGGAAAGCTTAAGCTTGGCGGACGTTGTTGCGGGCTTAGCTGCACGGGGAGCTCCCTTCTCATCCAATGTCTACCGCTGTAGATTGCGGCGTCCTCGCATGTGCCCGCAGCCGCCAGCCCCGGAGCCCCCGTGAAAAAGATCGCCCTTGAGGAGCACTTCATCACGCCCGGGCTGGAGCCGCATATGCGGGCTGCGATGCCGCGCGTATCGGCGGAAGGCGCGGAGCACCTGAGCCAGCTCATGTTCGATTTCGGCGAGCGCCGGCTTGCCGCCATGGACGAGGCCGGCGTGGATATTGCGGTCCTGTCCATATCCGGGCCGGGCGTGCAGGCCGAGCCCGACCCCGCCGTGGCCGTGAAGCTCGCCCGAGACGCCAATGACCGGCTGGCGGCGGAGATCGTCAAGCAGCCGGCCCGGTATCGGGGCTTTGCCCATTTGCCCATGCAGGATGTGCCGGCGGCAACCGCTGAGCTGGAACGCTGCGTGAGCGAGCTCGGCTTCGTCGGCGCCCTGGTCAACGGCCACACAAACGGCGTCTATCTTGACGATCCCAGATACGATCCGTTCTGGGAGCGCATGCAGGCCCTCGACACGCCACTCTATCTGCACCCGACGGATTCCTTCGTGCTGCCCTACGTGCTCGAAGGCGCCCCGGAGCTCGTGAAGCCGACCTGGGAGTGGAACTTCGAGACCTCCTCGCATTTCCTGCGCCTGCTCTTCTCCGGCGTGTTCGATCGCTTTCCCAGGCTGAAGATCATCCTCGGCCACATGGGCGAGACCATGCCCTACCACCTGTGGCGCTTCGACAGCCGCGCCGCACTCATCGTCGGCAAGCGCCCCCTCAAGGAAGTGCCGTCCTTCTATCTGAAGCGGAACATGTTCGTGACCACGTCCGGCCAGTTCGACAACGTCCCGCTGATCGCGGCGCTCTCCGCGCTCGGGGCCGACAAGGTGCTGTTCTCCATCGACTATCCGTACGAGGATTCGGCGATGGCAGGCCGCTTCCTCGATGCCGCGCCGCTCGACGAGACAACCCGCGAAAAAGTCGCTCGCGGCAATGCCATCGGCGTCATGCGCATCAAGGCATGAGGTGGTCCCCGAAACCCGGACAGGTCGCTGAGGTTGGTTCGGCCTGGCGGAAGGACGAGCCCGACGGCCGGGAAGAGGAAACGGTATTCTTGGGATTTCAAGGCCAAGGTGGCCCTGGAGGCGATCCGCAGCGAGCATACGGTGGCTCAGCTGGCGGGACACGCTCACCCGCTCAAATTTATGGGGCCACTTTCTAGAGCGTCGTCCTATCCTTGGTGATGCCGAACGCGGATTGTAGAGGACCGTCCACCAGTCGAGCCGCCGGGCACCTTCCAGCGCCTGTCGCCGGTGCCGGCAATGCGCTGCACCGCCTCGGCCGGCTCGCCGAGCGATCAGTCGAGGCCCCGGTCAAGCCCGTCTATCGCCGCCGCATCTCCATCAACGGCACGGGCGAGCCGCGCTGATGTCACCGGGCCAAGTGTGAAACCCTGGTGGCCGTGGCCGAAATGCAGCCAGAGGCCGGGATGCCGGGGCGCCCGGCAGACCAGCGGCAGCATTCCGGGAAGGCACGGGCGCGTACCGGACCAAGGGGTCGCCTCCACTGGCGCCCCAAGATCGAGGAGCGAGCGGGCCGCTGCTTCTCCCCGTCTGAGCTGGCGCGGACGGGCGCTGGGGCCTGCGGTGGAGATCTGCGCCCCCGTGGCGATCCTCAGGCCGTCGCGCATGGGCGCCAGGACCACCGAATGATCCGCCAGGAGCAAGGGGCGGCGCAGGTGGGTGGCGCCCGAATAATGCCTGTGGTACCCGCGCTTGCGCACCATGGGCATGCGATAGCCGAGGGGCCGCAGGAGCTCGGGCGACCAGGGGCCGAGGGCGACAACAATCTGCTCGGCCTGCTCCCCTGCCACCTGCCATCCCGCCCCCGTGCGCGCGAGCGTGCGGGCGTCGGCCGTCAGGATGCGCCCGCCGCGCGCTGCGAACAGACGCGCATAGGCTGCCACCAGCGCGCCGGGCGACAGGCAGGTCCAGGGTGCGATCCAGTGAAGCGCTCCGGCGGGGGCGCGGCGGATGGCCGGCTCTGCCGATGCCAGCGTGGCGCCGTCGACAACGGCGAATTCAACACCATGCTCCGCCTTCCGGCGCTCCGCCGCCTGAACCGCGGCAGCTAACCCTTTCTGCGTGTCATGCACCTCCCAATAGCCCTCGCGGCGGATCAGGCTTTCGGCGCCGGATGCGGTGATGAGCGCCGCATGCCGGGGCACGGCCTCGCCGATGAGCTGCCGCCAGAGCGGGATGATCTCGCGCAGAGAGCGGGCCCCGGACGCACGCCAGTAGGCCAAGAGCGCGGGAAACTGGCCGGGCAGCGAGGGCCAATGCAGATCAACGGCATTCCTCGCCCCCAATGCCATCTGGAGCAACACCAGCGGGCTCGTCGGCAGCGCGTAGGGCTCGACCGCTTCCGCCTGGATGATGCCCGCATTGCCGTAGCTTGTTTCCGATCCCGGAGGGGCGCGATCGATCACCACGCAGGCGTGTCCGCGCTCCTGCAGGGCCAGCGCCGTGGTGATGCCAACCATGCCGGCGCCGAGAACCACGATGTCAGCCATGATGCTCCTTTGAACTTGGGCGCAGGCGGTGGCGGAATTCAGAGCCTTGCGCGCGCTCTTGCCAGCGCCGTCGGAGGCGGCCGCGCATCTGCGCCGCTCCCTGACACCCGCCCTGCGCCGGATCGGGGAGCGGCGCGATCGCTTTACTTCGCGGCGTTGGTCACCAGCGGGCAGTCGCTCTCGCTCAGCGGCCGGTAGGCGACGTCGGCGGAGACCGTCTCCAGCACCTTATAATAGGCCCAGGGCTTCTCCAGCTCCTTCGGCTCGCGCACCTGGACCAGGTAGAAATCGTGGACCAGCTTGCTGTCCGCCCGGATCTTTGCGCCGGGGGCGTAGAAGTCGTCCACCGGGGTGGCGCGCATCTTCTCCGCGACGCGGTCGGTATCGTCCGAATTGATCGCCGCCACCGCCTTCAGATAGTGGAAGACGGCGGAATAGACCGCCGCCTGCGGCGCGGTGGGCATGGCACCGTGCAGCGCATAAAAGCGTTTGGCGAAGGCGCGGGTGTCGTCATTGAGGTCCCAGTACCAGGCGGTGATGCCCGTGAGGCCCTTGGCCGTCTGGAGGCCCATGCCGTGGATGTCGGTCAGGAACATCAGGAGCGCCACCGGCGTCTGGCCGCCGGCACTCATGTTGAACTCGTTCCACTGCTTGATGGAGGAGACCAGTTGCTCACCGGCATTGGCGAGGGCCACCACCTTGGCGCCCGACCCCTGCGCCTGCAGCAGGAAAGAGGAATAGTCCGCATTGCCGATGGGATGGAAGACCGCGCCCAGTGACTTTCCGCCCACGGATTTCAGCATCCGCTCGGATTCAGCCACCATGTTCCGTCCGAAGGCATAGTCGGCGGCGATGAAGAACCACTTGTCTTGTCCCTGGCTGACCAGCTTGCGGATGGGGCCGGCGACCAGGTTGTAATTGTCGTGGAGCCAGGCAAAGCCCGTCGGGGCGCACTGCTTGCCGGTGATGTCCACCGTCCCCACGGCCGAGTACATGACCACCTTGTTCTTTTCCCGCGCCAGGGCCTGGACGGCGAGCGCGACAGCCGAATTGGTGACATCGGCCACCATGTCGACGCCTTCGGCGAACCATCGGCGCACGATCTGCGCGCCCACGTCCGCCTTGTTCTGGTGGTCCGCGACCAGCAGTTCCACCTTTACGTCGGGCGCGATCTTCTTGAAATCCTCCAGCGCCAGCTTGGCAGCCACCACCGATCCCTTGCCCGCAAGATCGGAGAACGGGCCCGATTGGTCGTTGAGGATGCCGATCTTGACCACCCCGTCGGAAATCTGGGCCGATGACGGCGTCGCCATGACGGCGAGGGCCATCAGGGCGCCGAGGCTTGATGTCCACAGTGCCCGCAAGCGATGTTTGCGGCTCTGCCTGTCCTGATCCTGTTTCATGTCTGCTGTTCCCCTGCGTGCCGTCGTTGCGGCTTTCTGGATTGAGGGCAGGCGGCGGGGGCGTCTGCTTGGCCGCCGCCTGTTCCGTGCTGGTGCCGTACGCGGCGCGGCTGGCTACAAGGGCCGCTGGCGGCCGCTGCCTGGGATCCGCGCTGCCGCGTCCGCGATCACGTCCCGGGCCATGGCGTCGGCCACCTCGGCGGGCGGCCTTGCGGTGGCGTCGGCACGGTCGAGCACGTCGGCGAGCCGGTCGGGAATGCGGGCGACGGCCTTGCGCACCGTGTCCTCGTCGTGGCCGAGATATTCGGCGGCGACATTGATGATACCCCCCGCATTGGCCACGAAGTCGGGCACAAAAAGAATGCCGCGCGCATGCAGGCGGGCCGCATCCTCGGCGGTGGAGAGCTGGTTGTTCGCGGCGCCCACGATGAAGCGCGCGCGCATATGGGCAATGGTCTCTTGGTTGAGCACGCCGCCCAGGGCACAGGGCGCGAAGATGTCCACGTCGGCCGCATGGATCTCGTCCGGCGACATCACCTGCACAGGAAGTTCCGCACGCAGGCGCGCGACCGCCTCGGTCTGCACATCGGAGACGATCAGCGTCGCGCCGGCCGCGTGCAGACGCCGGCAAAGATCGGCGCCCACATGGCCCAGCCCCTGCACCGCCACGCGGCTCTCCGAAAGGGGCAGGGCGTGCCGCGCGCAGACATGCGCGATGCAGAGGAATACACCGAGCGCCGTCCAGGGCGAGGGGTCGCCTCCCGCACGTCCGCCATGGGCGGGAAGCCCGAAGACGAAGGGTGTCTGCGCCCGCACGACTTCCATGTCGCCAGGCGTGGTTCCGACGTCCTCGGCGGCAAGATAATCCCCGCCGATCTCCTGAAGGACACGACCGAAGGCCTGGAACAGCGCCGTCCGGTCAAAAGCCCCCTCTGGGCGGCGGATGACGGACTTCCCGCCGCCCAAGGGGAGACCGGCCATGGCATTCTTGTAGCTCATGCCGCGGGCGAGACGCCGCGCATCGGAAAGCATGGCGGCGCCGTCGTCATAGTGCCAGAAGCGGCATCCTCCGGTCGCCGGTCCCAGGGCCAGCGAGTCCACGACGATAATGCCCGACAGGCTCGCCTCAGGGTCCGCGAAGTGGAAGATGCGTTGGCCGTCCTCGTGCTGCGCGGTGATGCGCGGCGTCATTGCGGTCCTCCCCGGTCGCGCAGCCGCGCGGCGGCCCGCTCGCTGGACCGCAGGCGCTCATCCAGCATGGGAGCGGCGAGGGTGCGGATCTCCGCCAGAAGCGCGGGAGGCGCGTTGTCCTCCGTGACATCGAAGGGCGGCTTGGGATCATATTCCAGCAACAGCTGGAGCCGCCGCGCGACGTCGTCGCCGCACAGCTCCGCCGCAACCTGGAAGGCGAAGTCGACCCCCGCGGTGACGCCGCCGCCCGAGATGCGATTGCGGTCGACCACGATGCGCTCCTTGACGGGGATCGCGCCGAGGATCGAAAGCTGGTCGCGCGACAGCCAGTGGCATGCCGACTTGTAGCCATTCAGCAGGCCGGCCCCTGCCAGGATGAAGCAGCCGGCGCAGACAGAGGTGACATAGCGGGCGCTCGCCCCGGCGCTGGCGACAAAGGCCATCACCTCCGGGTCGTCCATAAGCGCCATCTGGCCCGGACCACCTCCGACGCACAGGACATCCAGCTTCGGGCAGTCCGCGAACGTGGTGGTCGGCATCAAGGTGAGGCCCACATCGCTGGTGATCGGCTCGATGGACTTCCACAAGAGGTGCATCCGGGCGCCCGGAAGCCGAGCCAGCACCTCAAATGGTCCGGTGACATCCAGCTGGGTCATGCCCGGGAAGAAGAGAAGCCCGATCTCAAGCGTTTCCTGACTCACGTCGTCCCCCTTTGGGTGTGGTGACATGAGTTTGTGCATGACAGGCTGAGGCGGAAACGACATTCTACCCACCTTTCCTGCCAACCGCTGGCAATGCGATGGAGGGGGCTTGCAGCAGCGACACGTCGTCTTCGTGGTGTTCCCCCAGGCGCTTCTGCTCGACCTCTCCGGCCCTCTCGCCGTGTTCGAGCTGTCCTGCGAGACAAGCGAGGGCGGGGTGCCGCCCTATCGGCTGACCGTCGCCTCGGCAGAGGGTGGGCTCATCCGTACATCCTGCGGCCTGGAGGTGATGAGCGCCCCCCTTTCCAGCGTCGGCGCGGTGGATACCCTGGTCATTGTCGGCGGCCCCGGTGTCCACGGGGCGGCGCGCGAGCCGCGCCTGCTGGCTTGGCTCGCCGCGAATGCCGGCGGCATTCGTCGCCTCTGCTCCGTGTGCACGGGCACCTTCGTGCTGGCCGCCGCGGCGCTGCTGGACCGGCGGCGGGTGGTGACGCATTGGGCTTCATGCAAGCTTCTGCAGGATCGCTTCCCCGAGCTGACCGTGTCGCCCGATGCCATCTATGAGCATGACGGTCCCATCTGGACCTCGGCAGGGGTGACAGCCGGCATCGATCTGGCGCTGGCCCTGATCGAGGACGACCGGGGTCATGCCGAAGCCATCCGGGTGGCCAAGCGGCTCGTCGTGTTCCTGAAAAGGTCAGGGGGGCAAACGCAGTTCAGCGTGCCGCTTGCCCTGCAGGAGGCGGACGACGGGGGCTTCGAGGCCCTGCACAGCTGGATCAGTGATCACCTCGACCAGGATTTGCGCGTGGAGACGCTGGCGCAGCGCGTGTCCATGAGCCCGCGCACGTTCGCGCGCCTGTATGCGGCGCGCACGGGCCGGACGCCGGCAAAGGTCGTGGAGGAATTGCGCCTCGATGCGGCACGCCGGGCCCTGGAGGAGACGCGGCAGTCCATCAAGGAAATCGCTGTGCGCTGCGGCTTTGCCGACGAGGAGCGCATGCGGCGCGCTTTCCGTCGGCGGCTGGGGGTGAATCCCCAGGATTACCGGGGCCAGTTTGGGGCGACGGATGCCGGACGGGGCGTCGATCCCGATGGAACCTCGGTCCGACCGGGATAAAGCCTCTTCAGGTCGGCGGCAAGGAGTGCCACCGTGCAGGTGCGGTTAGACCCGGTTGGGCTGTCGGACCCCCTCACGGCACCGGCGATAATTCCCGCTTCAGGCATTTGAGGGCGAAGGAGGAGCGGCTGTGCCGGATGCCCGGCACCTTGTAGAGTCGCTCCCGCAGGAAGCGCTCATAGCCGGCCGTGCCGTCCACCGCGACCTTGATGAAATAGTCGTATTCGCCCGTGGTCAGATAGGCCTCCAGAACCTCGGGAAGCTCGGCGAGGGCCTGTCCGAATTTCTGGATCTGATCCTCGTCGTGACGGTCCAGGGTCACCTCGATGATGACGGTATCGCCGAGCCCCAGCTGTGCCTGGTTGAGCACGGCCACATAGCTGTCGATATAGCCCGCATCCTCAAGACGGCGCACCCTGGTCCAGCATGGACTGGGTGAAAGCCCGACCTTCTCGGCCAGCTCGTTGTTGGCTAGGCGCGCCTGCTTGCGCAGGACACGCAGGATGCGCCGGTCGATCTCGTCGAGACCCTTGTCCTTCTGCATGAGGGCGCCTTGTGACCGTAGTCAGAAAAATCATCCGCTAAATGGATATAAATCAGAAAATCCATCCGGAAAAATACTTTTATTCCCGAATAACAGGAGAAAATCTGGCGCAAAACGCGGTAGGGTCTCCCGTCCTTGGGAATGACGCGTGGAGGGTGCGGCAATGACATATCGGCTACGGCTGGACGTGGTCAGCGTCGACGCGGCCATTCGCGCCCTGGACCTGCTCCGCCGCCTGAGCGTGGAGATGCTGGAACTGGAAACCGCGAAGCGGAATGACGGCTTCCTCGTCCATCTCAGCTATGAGGCGGAATCCGAACAGGCTGCGCGCCATATCACCGTGCGCATCGGACAGATCGTCGGTGTGACCGCCGCCGAGATGCTGTTGGCCGCGGCCGATGAGGTCGATCCCTCACACGTGAAGGCGTGCGCCCACACGGCGCGCTCCGCCCCTTCGCTCACGAGCCCCTACTGATCGCGCGGGCGCATGGCTCGAAGGGCGCCCATGACCGAAATTCCGCGGCATCCTCAACGGTTCGGCCGGCGCGATCCGGCCCCCATCCGGCACATTTTGCAGACCAGCACCTGAGCGCGCAATCGGGCCAGACGCCGCCTCATGCAGCGCGGCTGGAGCGACGAATGGCCTGCGGGGGCTGGCCGAAGGCGCGGATGAAGGCGCGCCGCATGCGCTCGGCGTCGCGGAACCCCGCGGATTGAGCAACGACGTCGATCGTCTCGCTTGAAAACTCGATCCGCTCGCGTGCCACCTCGAGACGGAGCCTCTCGATTGCCTTGGAGGGCGTTGTCCCGGTCTCGGCAGCAAAGGCCCGCGCAAAGTGGCGCGCGCTCATGCCGACCCTCTCCGCAAGCTGCTCGACGGTGAGCGAGGCATCGAGATGTTCGCGGACCCATGAGAGAAGCGCCGCGAACCGGCCATTGGGCGCCTTCAATTCGAGAAGGGAGGAAAATTGGGACTGCCCGCCGCTGCGGCGCTGATACAGCACGAGCTGGCGAGCGGTTTGCCGCGCGACCGCGTCGCCCTGATCCTCGGCCACCATCGCCAGCGCAAGGTCAATGCCCGCGGAGATGCCGGCTGACGTCCAGATATGACCGTCGCGCGTGAAAATCTTGTCCGGCTCGAACTTGATCTTCGGAAAGCTCGATATGAAATCGCGCGTATGCGACCAGTGGGTGGTGGCGCGGCGGCCGTCCAGCAACCCTGCTGCGGCCAGGATGTAAGCCCCGCTGCAGACGCTCGCGATGCGCGCGCCGCTCGCCGCAACCTCGCGCACAAACGTCAGGGTGGCCGGGCAGGCCAATGCGGCCTGAACGCCCTCTCCGCCAGCGACGATGAGTGTGGAGATCGGGGGGCACGCGTGCGCGTCGGACGCGAGCATTGCGGCGCCCGATGAACTGCGCACCGGCCCTTCGGCGAGCGCCACCACCCGCAGGTCCGGCACTTTTGCCGCGTAGCGCTTTGCAATTTCAAAGACCGAGATCGGCCCGGCCACGTCCAGGATCTGGAAATCGGGAAAGACAAGGACGCCAATCATCTGGATGTCCGAAATCGAGGGAACAACGACATTCTCTCATTTTCATAGTCATGCCAATCTGTCGTCGTCAAATTCACGTGGGAGATGTCATTGCCGCTCCAGTTCGCATCGGCCCCGTCACCGCATGCGTGCCTGCGCGTGCGGGATTTCCCCGGGCTTGGGCTCCTCTCTTCTTGTCGGCTGAGACGCCGCGGTCACAGTGAGCTGAACCCGCATGCATGACATGGTTCTGATCGGCGGCAGGGTGCTCGATCCCGAGACGGGCCATGATGGCATCGCCGATGTGGCGCTCCGCGACGGCCGCATCGCGGCGATCGGATGGGACCTCGGGCCAGCGGCGCAAACCATCGCGGCCCATGGCCTGGTTGTCGCACCGGGCTTCATCGACCTGCACGCCCACGGGCAATGCCTTCCCGCCGACCGGATGCAGGCCTTCGACGGTGTCACCACCACCTTGGAGCTTGAGGTCGGCGTGTGGCCGGTGGCGCGCTGGTATGACGAGCAGGCCCATGCGGGGCGCGTCCTGAATTACGGGGCTTCCACAGGCTGGATCTTCACCCGCATCGCCGCCATGACGGCGCAACAGACGGAGTCGAGCCTGGCAGGCATGGGACGGGCCATGGCGGACAGCCGCTGGACGGTCGATGTCGCCAATCCGGCCGAGATGGCGAGCATCCTGGAGCGGGTGCGCACCGGGCTCGACCAGGGCGGCATCGGCATCGGCTTCCCGAATGCCTATGCGCCGGGTGCCGGGGTGAAGGAAATCTCGGAACTGTGCAGCCTCGCAGCGTCCATCGGCGTGCCGACCTTCACGCATATCGCCTACATGTCGAACATCGACCCCCAAAGCTCCATTGACGCTTATACGCGCCTGATCGGACTCGCCGGCTCCACCGGCGCCCACATGCATATCTGTCACTTCAACTCGACCAGCCTCCAGGACGTGGAGCGCGCAGCCGAGCTTGTGGCCAAGGCCCAGGCTCAGGGCCTCAAGGTCACGGTGGAAGCCTATCCCTATGGCACGGGCTCGACGGTCATCGGGGCGGCCTTTTTCTGCGATCCGGCGTTTCCGGAGCGCACGGGCGGGGGCTACGACACGATCGAGCATCTGACTTCGGGCCACCGCTACTTGGACCGCGACGATCTCGTCGCGGCGCAGGCGCAGGATCCTGGAGCCCTGGTGCTGTGGCATTTCCTGGATGTTGCGGTGAATGATCGCCATCGGGATCTGCTCGATGTGTCCATTCTGTATCCGGGCGGTGCCATCGCCTCCGATGCCGTATCCTGGTTGCTTCCAGACGGCTCCACCTATCTGGGCGATCAATGGCCGCTGCCGGATGACGTGATCTCCCATCCCCGGTCCAGCGGGACATTCACGCGCTTTCTGCGCAGATGGGTGCGGGAGCGGCAGGCCATGTCCCTGTTGGAAGGCATACGCAAATGCACGCTGATCCCTGCCAGGCTGCTGGAAGAGAGTACGCCCGCCATGCGCCGCAAGGCCCGCATCCAGCCGGGCTGCGATGCCGACATCGTGTGCTTTGATCTCGATGCGCTCACCGACCGAGCCGATTTTCGCCATCCCAACCGGCCGTCTGAAGGCGTTCGCCACTTGCTGGTGGGCGGCGTTCCGGTCATCGCCGACGGCGAGTTGATCCAGGAGGCGCGCCCCGGCCGTCCGGTCCGCCGGCCCGTGGCGCAATGACGGTTCCCGTCCTGCTGGTGGCGGGAGCGCTCGGGGCCGGCAAGACGACGCTGGTCAACCACCTCTTGCGCAATCCCGATGGCCGGCGCATCGCCGCCATCGTCAATGATTTCGGCGCCATCGATGTGGACGCCGCGCTTCTGGCGCCGGCGGCGGAGGGGATCGTCAGCCTGAAGAATGGCTGCATCTGTTGCAGCCTGGAAGGCGATCTGCTGCGGACGCTGGTGATGCTCACGCGCCGGCGGCCCTGTCCCGACGCGATTGTCATCGAGACCAGTGGTGCCGCCGATCCGGCCTCCATCATGTCGGCGTTGCTTGATCCGATGGTGTTTGCCGCCACGCCTCTCGACACTGTGGTGTGCGTGGTCGATGCCCGCCAGGTCGCGGACAGGCCCGCGCTTCTCGAAGACAGCCTTTGGCGATCGCAATTACGCGCAGCGGATTTCGTCATTGTGACGAAGCCGGACCTCCTGGCGCCTTCGGAGCTGGAGGATGTGCATTCCGGCATCGCCAGCCGGCATGGCGGGAAGCGGACGTTCACCGCGATCGAAGGCAAAGTCCCCTCGCCCCTGCTGTTTTCGCAGGGCCATCACGTGCCGGCGGCCCGACCATCGCTGCACGCCTTCGACGCGGCCGAGCGCTTCGAGACCATGAGCTGGACGGCGAACACCCCTTTATCGCTGCCCCGATTCCAGCGGGCCGTCGACGCGCTTTCGTCCGATCTGCTCCGCGCCAAGGGTTTCGTGACCTTCGATCATCAGTCTGACCAGCCGGTGCTATTCCAGCTTGTGGGCCGGCGCGTCACCCTCTCGCCCGCCGCCGCGTCGGGGACCGGCCCCATGAACCGCCTGGTTCTTATTGCCGAGCTCGGTCGGCTGGATCGCAGCAAGGCCACAGGGCTCCTGGATGGGGCGGTGACGGCGCTGCCACGCCGTGACGATCGCGATCCAACGGCGGGGTGATCCAAATACACCCATCGCGCACGCCGCAGCGGCATTCGGTGTGTCGCGTCGCACACCAAAGATGGTGGAGCCCGTTATGGCGCCCAACTTGAACGCAACCGCCTAAATATTCGCCAGTAAAAACTCCTGAGGCGAGCGGAGATGAGGCTGCTCGCGCATCCCTTGGCAGTGACGGCATGGCCACTTGCGAGGCACATCGTCATTCATCAGGGGTGACGTTCCGCGTCCGGCACGCCGCCCTCACGCCGCCGCAGAGAAGGCATTGCTGGCGCGCTGCGGCCCGCGATGCCTTCAAATTTCAAGAAAGCCAAGACCGATCCAGAGAGCCGGACAGGGCTGGTTTGGCAGTTTATGAGGGAAATATGTCATTTTAGACATAAGCGGTTGATGTCATTCTTTCTCTTGTGAAGACACGGGAGACCTTCTTGGAAAACTCAATTCAGATCGGATTACTCGTCTTTCCGCAGGTCACGCAGCTGGACCTGACGGGCCCGCTTCAGGTCTTCTCCAGTGCACCCAACACCGAGGTTCACCTGGTCTGGAAGCGCATTGAGCCGGTGCCGAGTGATTCCGTATTGACGCTCACACCGACCCGCACCTTCGCCGACTGCCCTCAGCTGGACGTGATCTGCGTCCCTGGTGGCTACGGGACGGATACCCTGCTCAACGATGATGAGGTTCTGGATTTCCTGCGCAGGCAGGCGGTCGGTGCAAAATACATCACGTCCGTCTGCACCGGTTCAGTTGTGCTCGGCGCAGCCGGATTGCTGGAGGGGTACCGCGCGGCGACCCATTGGAGCGCGCGGGACGCCCTCGCGCCCTTCGGCGCGACCTTGTCCGAAGAGCGGGTGTGCGTCGACCGCAACCGGATCACCGGCGGCGGCATCACCGCCGGCATCGATTTCGCCCTGACCTTGGTGTCCCTGCTGATCGATCGGCAAACCGCGGAAATGGTCCAGCTTCGGATGGAATACAACCCGGCCCCGCCGTTTACGTCGGGCTCGCCGGATACGGCTCCGGCCGAGGTGCTCGCCCTCATGCGCGAGAGGATGGCACCGGGGCAGGCGCGGCGCCGCGAGGCTGTGAGCCTGGCGGCATCCCGGCTCGCCCAGCGCGCCGGATAGGGCGTCACGGAGCGCGGGCGATCGCGGTCGCGCAGCGCGGCGACGAGGAGCGGCCAGATTGGCGCTCCTCGAAGGGGCGCGATGGTCGAGGCACATGACATCTCTGCGGGGGACGCATGACAGTGCTGATCGAGGGGTACTTCAGTCTTCTCAAGATCCTGATCGCGCTGTTCCTGGCGATCATGGTCGTGCTCGTCTTCGGAAATGTCGTTCTGCGCTACGCCTTCGACTCCGGCATTACCGTTTCGGAAGAGCTGTCCCGCTGGCTGTTCGTCTGGCTGACCTTCTCGGCGCTATTGTCGCCCTGCGCGAGCATGGCCATCTGGGCGTGGACACCGTGGTCCGGAGGCTGCCGCGCAAGGGCAAGCTGGCCTGCCTGATCCTCAGCCAGGTGCTCATGCTCTACGCCACCGTGCTGTTCCTCAAGGGTAGCTGGGCGCAGACCCTGATCAACTGGCAGGTGACCGCCCCGGCCTCGGGCGCCTCGGCAGCCTGGCTGTATGGCGCCGGCATCGTCTTCAGCATCTCGACCGGGCTGATCATCCTCGATGAATTGCGCCGTGCGGTGGCGGGCACGCTCTCCGACGACCAGTTGGTCATCGTCAAGGACTCCGAAGAGCAAGAGCAACTGGAAGAGCTACAGCGCGAACTCGCCGCACGCGACTTGCACGAAACGGTTCCGGGTGGGTCTTCCACCGCCACGCCGAGGTCCGAGCGATGACCATCGCCATCTTTGTCGGCTCGCTGCTGGGGGCGATGGGCATTGGAATGCCGATCGCCTACGCCCTGCTGATCTCCGGCATCGCCCTGATGCTGTATGTGGACGTGTTCGACGCCCAGATCGTCGCGCAGAACGTGATCAACGGCGCCGACAGCTTCCCGCTCATGGCCGTGCCCTTCTTCATGCTGGCCGGTGAGGTCATGAATACCGGCGGCCTTTCCAGGCGCATCGTCAACGTGGCGCTCGCGGTGGTGGGGCACGTCAAGGGCGGTCTCGGTTACGTGGCCATCCTCGCCGCCTGTATCCTCTCCGCCCTTTCCGGCTCCGCCATTGCGGACGCGGCAGCCCTGTCCGCTTTGCTCGTGCCCATGATGGAACGGGCCGGGCATGACAAGGCGCGCGCCGGGGGGCTCATCGCAGCTTCCGGCATTATCGGCCCCATCATCCCGCCCTCCATCGGGTTCGTGATCTTCGGCGTGGCGGCCAACGTCTCGATTACCAAGCTGTTTCTCGCGGGACTGGTGCCGGGCGCGCTGATCGGCCTTGGCCTCGCGGCCGCCTGGTGGTGGGAAGTGCGGAAGGAAACCCTTGTCACGCCTCCGCGCCAATCCGCCACCGACCTCCTGCGGGCCCTGCGTGACGGCGTCTGGGCGCTCATCCTGCCGCTGATCATCATCGTCGGTCTGAAGTTCGGCGTCTTCACACCGACGGAATCCGGCGTGGTGGCGGCAGTCTACTCGCTGTTTGTTGCAGTGTTCATCTATCGAGAACTGAAGGTCGCGCAGCTCTACATCGTATTCGTGACCGCAGCGAAGACGACCGCCGTCATCATGTTCCTCGTCGCCGCCGCCATCGTCTCGGCTTATGTGCTCACGGTATCCGAGGTCGCGCTCACGCTGGTCGACCTGCTGCAGCCCTTCATGGGGAACCAGACGCTGCTTCTGGTCGCCATGATGGTCCTGGTCGTCATTGTCGGCACCGCGATGGACATGACGCCCACCATCCTGATCCTGACGCCGATCCTGATGCCAGTGATCAAGCAGGCCGGCATCGATCCGGTTTACTTCGGCGTGCTGTTCATCGTGAACAACGCGATCGGCCTGATCACGCCTCCCGTCGGCACGGTGCTGAACGTTGTGGCCGGCGTCGCGCGCATCGACATGGAAGACCTGATGAAGGCCGTTTGGCCGTTCATGATCGCCCAGCTTGTTGTCCTCGGCCTAATGGTCCTGTTCCCCCAGCTCGTTCCCTGGCCGGCCCGCCTGATTGGCGGATGAGGCAGCGGACACGAGGCTCATATCACACGTTCGGCCCAGCCAGGGTCTTTGCTCGACAGGAGGGTTGTATGAAGATGACTTGCTTACGTGCATCGGCAATGGCGCTCGCGCTCATGGCCGCGCCCCTATCCGTCCTGGGCTCCGCAAGCGCGGAAACGATCCGCGTCAGCTATGCCACGGCTGCCGACCATCCCTACGGCCTGGGGGTGAAGAAATTCGCCGAGGTCGTGGAGGCGAAGACGGGTGGACGAATCCGGGTCAGAGGGTTTCCGTCGGGCCAGATCGGGCCAGAGGTTCAATCAATCTCGGCGGCTCAAGGGGGAATCCTCGAGGTTGTCGTGACATCCACCGCCGCCCTTTCCGGTGTGGACAAGGCATTCGGCGTGTTTGATCTGCCATACATCTTCGAGACCGACCGGGAGGCCGACACAATTCTCGACGGGCCCGTGGGCACGGAAATGCTGCGTCGTCTCGACAGCAAGGGGCTGGTGGGGCTTTGCTTCTGGGAAGCGGGCTTCCATCAGGTGACGAACAGCCGCCGGCCGATCAAGGGGCTCGATGATTTCCGCGGCCTGAAGATCAGAACGATCCAGAACCCGGTCATGATCGACGTCGTCAATACCCTTGGTTCCAACGCGGTGCCCATGCCGTACACGGAGGTTTATACCAGCCTTGAGACAAAGGCCATCGATGGCCAGACCGGAACATACCCGCTGGTCTTCGCGAACAAGATATTCGAGGTGCAAAAATACATAACGGAGGCCAACCTCTTTTATGCGCCTGTTACCTTGCTGATGTCGAAAAAGTATTTCGACGGCCTGTCGCCGGCCGATCAGGCCATCATGCGCGACGCATGTGCCGAGGCGCGCACCACCGAGCGCGACGCGAACCGGGCGCTCTCTCCGGAGGCGCTGAAGCAGATGCAGGCTGCGGGGCTCCAGTCTAATGTGCTGGATGCCGCGACGATCGGGGCGATCAAGGAAAAGCTTCGGCCCGTCGTGGACAAGCACATGAAGGCGCTCGACCCCGAAATCGTGGCGGCGCTCCAAACGGAACGGGCGAAGCTGGGCCGTGGCAGCGCGGCCTCGGGCAAGTGACACGCGCTGCGGCGCGACCCCATGCGTTCGATGTCGACCTTCGATGGTGCGGAGACAATGCCTCATATCGCCATAGTCGGCGCCGGAATGACTGGGGTCACAGCCTCTTAGAGCGCGATCCCATCAGATTGAATCAATCTGATGGGTGAATCGCCCTCTAACCCATTGATAGAGAATGCGTGATCCGATCAGATGGCGATGCCATCTGATCGGCGCATGCTCTAGCGCCGAGCCAGCGCCGATTCCAGGTGGCGATCCTTGATCGTCACCGATGGTCCGCGATGGAGACATCCTTTGCCAATGGCGGGCAACTCTCCGGCAGCAACGCGGGGGCCTGGAACAAGGTCTCGACCATTGTCCACGGACTGAAATGGACCGATCGGGGCGAGGCATGGACCGGACTGCGCCCGATGATGCCAAGTATGCTGCCGCGCGTCGGAGCCGGCAAGCGACGCGGCATCGTCGTCCGGAAGGCCGCTGGCGAGAAGTCACCGCTTGCCCGCCTTTTCCAAAATCACTTCGGGCATTATCGCCTTCCGGCTCCGGCGCGTGCAGTATCTCGCACGACACGGCAACGTTGCGCGGCACGCCCTCATTGACCGGAGGCAGCGATCCGTAAGCGATTCAGGCCGAAAAGGACCTCAGATGCCTTCTCACAGCGCCTTCACCCTTGCCGACGTCGGCTTTGCCGTGCCCGCCATCCCCGGCATGGCGGAGTGCGACATCCAGACCCCATGTCTGATCCTCGACCTGGATGCGCTGGAGCGGAACATCCGCAAGATGGGCGATTACGCCCGCTGCAACCACATGCGCCACCGCCCCCATGGCAAGATGCACAAGTCGGTGGACGTGCTGCGCCTGCAGCAGGATCTCGGTGGGGCGGTGGGCGTCTGCTGCCAGAAAGTGTCGGAAGCGGAAGTCTTCGCACGCGCGGGCATCACGGACATCCTGATCTCCAACGAGGTGCGCGATCCGGTCAAGATCGATCGGTTGGCGCGGCTTCCTGCCTTGGGTGGCCGGGTGATCGTCTGCGTTGATGATATGGACAACGTCTCCGCACTCTCCGCCGCCGCGATCAGGCACGGCACCACGCTCGACTGCTTCGTGGAGATCGATTGCGGCGCGGGCCGCTGCGGAGTGACTTCCGCCGAAGCGGCACTCGCCATCGCCAAGAGTATAGATAGCGCCCCAAAACTGCGTTTTACCGGTCTCCAGGCCTATCAGGGCGCCATGCAGCACCTCGATACGTTCGAGGACCGCAAGACAAAGCTCAATGCGGCCATCGCCCAGGTGAGGGACGTGGTGGGGCTGCTTGAGCAGAATGGGCTGAAGCCGGAACTGGTCAGCGGCGGCGGCACCGGCAGCTATTACTTTGAGAGCATGTCCGGCGTGTACAATGAACTCCAGTGCGGCAGCTACGCCTTCATGGATGCCGACTATGGTCGCATCCGCGATGCTGGCGGCCGTCGCCTGGATCAGGGCGAATGGGAGAATGCGCTCTTCATCCTCACTTCCGTGATGAGCCATGCCAAGCCTTGTGAGGCGATCTGCGACGCAGGCCTGAAAGTGCAGTCAGTGGATTCGGGCCTCCCCGTCATCTACGGACGGACCGATGTCTCCTATGTGAGCTGCTCGGACGAGCACGGCGTCATCTCCGATCCGGGCGGCGTGCTCGCGATCAACGAGAAGCTCCGCCTCGTGCCGGGCCATTGTGACCCCACTTGCAACATGCACGACTGGTATGTCGGGGTGCGCAACGGCGTGGTCGAGACGCTGTGGCCAGTGAGTGCTCGCGGCAAGGCCTATTGATCTTCCCCAAATAAAACTGGCCCGCTCAGCGCCATCAGCAACAAGCCGCCGATGGCGCTCATGAATGGCTCTCCGGCCCCCGGAATCAGCTCTAACCCTGAAATTCCCGGTTCTAGTCGGCCTAAATCCCCGGGAGCGCTTGAACAGGTATGACGCCCTCAACTGCACGGGTGGATGCGGAGGCTCAGTAGTGCGGAGGGGTTATGACCCAGACCACCTTGGTGGGCTCCGTGCCGGGATTGGCGCAGCGATGCGTGAAGCTGCTGCTGAAGGAGAAACTGTCCCCGGCCGTGAGGAGAAACTTCTTGCCGTCCACCCACAGCTCCATGGCTCCGGACAGCACCAATCCCGCCTCCGCGCCACCATGGCTGTAGTCGCCGCTGTCGGCGCCCGGCTCGATCGTGCTCAAAAGCAGTTCCAGCGGACCGCTGAGGTTCGGCGACAGCAATTCCTCTTGGATGCCGAGCCCGGTAAAGCTCAGTCGACGCCGGTTGGCCTGGCGTACGATGAAGTCGACCTCATCCGGCGGGGTATTCTGCGCGCCCTGGAAAAACCAGTTGATGTGGACGCCCAGGGCATCGCTGAGCTTGCGCAGGACGCCGATGGGCAGCTTGGACTGGTTGCGCTCGATCTGGCTGAGATAGCCGACCGAAATGCCGACCTCCAAAGCCAATTGCTGCAGTGTCTTGTTCTTGATCTTGCGCAGTTCCCGGATCTGGTGGCCCACCGCCGCCTCGGTGTTCACCCGGTTGGCATCTGGCGCCTCCGGCGAAGGCGGCGTGGAGGGCGGCGGGGCAGGTTTGAGATCTGGTCTTGGAGGCATTCGACTTCTGGGGGCTGCGCAGGAGCGGTATTCTAACGGAAACGTTCCGCCTGTCTCAATTTCAACCTACCGTGACGAAATTCACGGCGCCACTCCTCCCTTCAGCGGAGGATAATGTGCCCGTGGGTCTGCAAGCCTGGAGCTTGGCGCGCATCCCCGCCCCGGTCATGACGCCATCTCGGCAGGGGAAGGCAAGTCGTGCACGTCTCGCACGCGAGCGTTGGATGGATCGTAGAAGGGCTTGGCGGTGGCCTCGGCTGGGATGAGCCGACCCGCTACTTCGATCTCGAACCGTCCGGCGAGCAATTGCGCATCGGTCAGCCGATCCGGGTTGTCCACATAGCCCAGCGCCAGCGACTTGCCGACGGTGTGTCCGAACATGCCCGAGGTGGTGCGTCCGATGAGCTGACCGTCCCGCCAGATGGGCTCGTTGTGATAAAGGAGGGCCTCGGGGTCCGGGATGGCGAAGTGCAACAGACGGCGCTCCGGCCGCGCCGTCTTCTCGTGCAACAGCGCGTCACGGCCGATGAAATCGGGCTTCGTCCAGGCGACCGCAAAGCCCAGGCCCGCTTGCAGGGGGGTGTCCTCGTCGGTCACGTCGTGGCCCCAATGGCGATAGCATTTCTCCATGCGCAGCGAGTTGAGGGCGTGGTAGCCGGCGAGCTTGAGGCCGAGATCCGCACCCTCGGCCACCAGCGCGTCGAATAGGCCGGCGGCGAACTCGGTGGGCACGTAGAGCTCCCAGCCCAGTTCGCCCACATAGGTGATGCGCGAGGCGCGCACCCGGGCATGGCCCATGTCCACCTCGCGGGAGGTGGCAAAGGGGAACGCCGCGTTGGAGAGGTCCGCGTCGGTCAGCCGCTCCAGCAGGCGGCGCGAGTTCGGCCCCATGACGGCCAGCGTCGCCAGCCCGGACGTGGTGTCGAAGACGTGCACGCGGGCCTGCGAAGGAATGTGTCGGCGCAGCCAGGCGAGGTCGCGTGTCTGGGTGGCGGCGGCGGTCACCACCAGGAAGCTCTCGGGGCCGAGCCGGGTGATGGTCAGGTCCGCTTCGATGCCGCCACGGGCATTGAGCCATTGGGTGTAGACGATGCGCCCCACCTCCACCGCCAGGTTTCCGGCGCTGATGGTGTTCAGCACGCCTTCGGCGTCCAGGCCCTCCACCAGGAACTTGCCGAAGGAGGAGAGGTCGAACAGCGCCACCGCCTCGCGGGCGGCACGGTGCTCGGCGGCGGAGGCCTCGAACCAGTTCTGCCGTCCGTAGCTATATTCGTAGCGCGGCTCCATGCCGGGCGGGGCATACCAATTGGCACGCTCCCAGCCGGCCACCTCACCGAAGCAGGCACCTGAGGCGGCGAGCCGATCGTGCAGTGCCGTGCGGCGCACGCCGCGCGCCGTGGCGGGCTGGCGGAACGGCCAATGCATGTCGTAGAGCAGGCCGAGGGCTTCCACCGTCCGGTCCTTCAGGTAGCTTTTGTTGCGCTGGAATGGCATGGCGCGGCGGATGTCCACGTCCCACAGGTCCATGGGCGGGTGGCCATCGATGATCCAGTCTGCCAGCACCTTGCCGGCGCCGCCCGCCGACTGGATTCCGATGGAATTGAAGCCGGCGGCCACGAACAGGTTGCGCACCTCGGGCGTCTCACCGAGCAGATAGCGGTTGTCCGGGGTAAAGCTCTCCGGGCCGTTGAAGAATAGCTGGATTCCAGCATTTCCCAGGGCCGGGACGCGAGCGATCGCCTTCTCCAGCAACGGCTCGATATGTTCGAGATCGTCGGGCAGGGAATCGAAGCAGAAGGTCTCGGGAATGCCGGCCATGCCCCAGGGCTTGGCCACCGGCTCGAACCAGCCCACCAGCAGCTTGCCCGCATCCTCCTTGAAATAGGTGCAGGCATCGCCGTCGCGCAGCACGGGCAGGTGGCGGGGCAGGCCGGGAATGGCCTCGGTGACGATGTAGAAGTGCTCGGCCGCGTGCAGAGGCACGGTCACGCCGGCCTTGGCGGCGAGCCCATGGGCCCACATGCCCGCGGCATTGACCACATATTCCGCCTCGATGGTGCTGGTCGCGGTGCGCACGCCGGTGGCGCGGCCGTCCTTCAGCAGGATTTCCTCGACCTTCACATTCTCCAGGATGCGGGCGCCGCGCATGCGGGCGGCCTTGGCGAGGGCCTGGGTGGTGTCGATGGGATTGGTCTGGCCGTCGCCCGGCAGGTGGACGGCGCCCACCAGCCCGTCCACGTCCATCAGCGGCCACAGCGCTTGCGCTTCCTCCGGGGAGAGCACGTTGACCTCCAGCCCGAAGCAGCGGGCCATGGAGGCGCCGCGCCGCAACTCTTCCATGCGGGCCGCAGTGCTGGCGAGGGCCAAGGAGCCGATGCGCAGGAAGCCCGTGGCCTGGCCGGATTCCCGCTCCAGGTTGCCGTACAGCTCTGCGGTGTACTGGGCGAGGCGAGTCAGGTTGTGCGTGGCGCGCAGCTGGCCGACCAGGCCCGCCGCGTGCCAGGTGGTGCCGGAGGTGAGTTGCTTGCGTTCAAGCAGCAGCACGTCCGTCATGCCGCGGAGGGTCAGGTGATAGGCGATGGAGCAGCCGACGATGCCACCGCCGACGATGACCACCTGTGCGCGCTGGGGAATTTCAACCATGGAAGCCTCCGGCCGATCCTGGGATCGGCGCCCGCCGTGAAGGGGCGGGTCATGAATTTCGCATCTGTGAAAGTTTGGAATGCAGCTTGCGTGGGCCGCCGTCCGCGCGGTGGGGACGATCAGTTTCCGTCGTGGACCAGCCCGTCCTCAATGTCCTTGGCGTGCAGGGCCGGATCGCGCGCCTGCGCCGGCCCATAGCCTCCGCCTCCCGGGGTCTTCAGCCGCACCCCGTCTCCGGGGCGCAGATAGAGCCGGTCGATCTTGCTCAGATGCTCGGATTTGAAGTCCCTCCCGCCGGTATGGAAGGTGTGGTCGGCGCTCTTGCCCGGCGCCCCGCCCGCGATGCCAGGGGGGCCGAAGCGGGCACGGTCGCCCACCAGGGTGAGATAGGCATCGCCATTGCGCAGGTGGAAGTCGATCTCCACGCCGAAGCCGCCGCGATGGGCGCCGGTGCCAGCAGAGTCCTCACGCACGGCGTGGCGTGTGAACAGCAGCGGCACCGAATGCTCGAGCACCTCAACGGAGGAGTTTCGCGCCGCCGAGATGACGGTGGCGCCGTTGGTCAGCCCGTCCTGGTCCACATGGCCGCCATAGCCGCCGCCGAAATAGAAGATGGTGGCATAGCGGCCATGGGTGGGGGAATTGCCGCCCATGCCGATATTGGTGCCGGTGCCGAACGGGCTTGCCGGCACCTTGTCCGGGATGGCTTGCGCCAGCACGCCCATGGTCACGCCGACCAGGCGCTGGGCGGTCTCGGTGGTGGTGCCGGACACCGGGCTCGGCGGCAACGGGTTGAACATGTTGCCTTTGGGCACAATGATCGTGAACGGCGTGAAGCAGCCGGCATTGATGGGCACGTCGTCGAACACGTGCTTCACGCCGATCATCAGCGCGCTCATGGTGCTGGAATAGGGGCTGTTGAATGGCCCGCGACAGGCGTGAGCAGAACCTGAAAGGTCGAAGGTAATGGACGAGCCCTCGACGGTCATTTTGAGGTCGATGAGCAGCGGTTCGGGCTCTATGCCGTCATTGTCCATGTAGTCCTGGAAGCGATACACGCCGTCGGGAATACCCGCGATATGGTCGCGCATCAGCCGCTCGGAGCGGGCTTTCAGCTCCGCGATGGCGGTGAAGATCAGGTCCTTGCCATAGCGGTCGAACAGCTCTTCGAGGCGGCGGCAGCCGAGATCGAGAGCGCTGAGCTGCGCCGCCATGTCGCCGCGCCGGTCTTCGGCGACGCGCATATTGGCCAGCATCACCTCCACCAGGGATTCGTTGAGCTTTCCCGCCTCGTAGATGCGCACCGGCGGGAAGCGCATGCCTTCCTGGTAGATGTCGGTGGAGGCGGGGGTGAAGCCACCCGGCGTCATGCCACCCACGTCCGGCCAATGACCGGTATTGGCGACGATGGCGAGCAGCTCGCCGTTGCGGAAATAGGGCCGCACGAACTTCACGTCCATGGTGTGCGTGCCACCCCGATAGGGGTCGTTGATGATGAAGACGTCGCCCGGCTTCATCGTCTCCGGAGGAAATGCCTTCAGCACCTCCTGCACCGTGTGCTGCATCACCACGATGAAGATGGGCAGGCCCGTGGAGCCTTGGGCCACCACTTCTCCGCTCTCGGGGTGAAAGATGCCGCTGGCGCGGTCCCACGCGTCGGCGATCACCGGCGAAATGGCAGAGGCCGCCAGCACCGTATCCATTTCTTCGGCGATCTGTTCGAACGCGCCGTGCAGCACCGCCAGGGTGATGGAATCGATGGAGGACATCAGGCGGCCTCGATCAGGATGTTGCCGGTGGGATGGACCGTGGCGCGATAGCCCGGCTCGATGAAGGTGGTGGTGTCGGCCTGGAGCAGGAGAGCGGGGCCCGCAACCACGGCGCCGACTGGCAGGGCCGGCCGCTCATAACGAGCGGCATCCTGCCACGTGCCGGCGAAGAAGACCCGTGTGCTGCCGGGCTCCGGCATGGGGCCGTCAGGCAAGGCGATCAGGGCGCCAATGCCGCCCTTCTGCACCTGCGCCGTGCCAACGGTGACCTGGATGTTGGCAAGGACGATGTCGGCATTGTCCAGGAGGCGCCCGTAGCGTTCGCGATAGGCCTTTTCAAAGGCGGCGCGCACCGCCGCCCAGGAGGTTGCAGCCTCAGGCGGCAGCGCCACGGGGATGACGTTGGACTGGCCCCGGTAGCACATGTCGGCACCCAGTGTGACCACCACGTCGTCGGGGGCCACGCCCTCGCTTTCCAGCACGCTCCGCCCTTCCGCGGCCTGCTCTGCGCTGAGCGCGGCCAGCGAGGTGGAGGCCAGCTGAGCGAGGGTGCGGTTCACGGTGCGCATGAAATCGTGCCGCAGGTCGCCCAGCACGCAGCCGAGCGCCGAGGTGATGCCGGGGAAATAGGGCACCACCACCCGCTTCAGCCCCACTTCCCGCAGCATGCGGTTGGCATGGAGCGGGCCGCCGCCGCCGAAGGCGATGACCGAGAAGTCGCGGGGATCGAGGCCGCGTTCCAGCAGCTTGCGCCTGACATAGCCGGCCATCTTGGCGCCGGTAACGGTGAGGATGGCTTCCGCCGCCTCTTCCACGCCAACGCCCAGAGGGGCGCCGATCTTCTCAGCGATGACGGCGCGGGCCGGCTCGATCTTCAGGGGCGCGCCCCGTGATTTGCCGATGGCGCGGTCAGGCACCAGCAGGCCCAGCACGAGACAGGCGTCGGTAACGGTGGGGATGGTTCCGCCACGCCCGTAGCAAGCCGGGCCCGGGGAGGCACCGGCGCTTTCCGGCCCCACCTGGAGCAGGCCGGCGCGGTCGACCCGCGCGAGGCTGCCGCCGCCAGTGCCCACCGCCGACACGTCCAGCATGGGCAGGGCCAAGGGGAGGCCGAAATCGATGGCGGTCTGCTGGGTCAGGCTCGGCTTGCCGTCACGGATGATGCAGATGTCCAGCGAGGTCCCGCCGATGTCGCACGACACCGCATCGGCGATGCCGAGCTCGCCCGCAATGGCGGCCGCTGCCGTCACACCCGCCGCAGGGCCGGACAGGATGGTGTTGGCGGCAAAGCGGGTGGCGAGGGGGGCGGCCATCACCCCGCCATTGGATTGCACCACCAGAAGGTCCCGCCCGAGCCCGCCAGCGGCCAGTTTGTCGGTGAGCCGCTCCAGATAGCGCCCGATGAGCGGTTGCACATAGCCGGAAATGGCAGTGGTGCTGGTGCGCTCAAATTCGCGCATTGTGGGCAGCACGTCGGAGGAGATGACCACGTTCCGGTTCGGCCAGAGGGCGAGCGCGATGTCGCGTGCCGCGCGCTCATGGGCCGGGTTGGCGTAGCTGTGCAAGAAGGCGATCACCAGCACCTCGCAGCCATCATCGCGCAGCGCGGTGACTTCGCGGGCCAGCGCCTCGGTGTCCAGCGGGGTCAGTTCCTCGCCCTCCGCGCTGATGCGCTCGGTCACCTCCCGTCGGTCGCGCCGGGCGATGAGCGGCTGGAATTCTGCGCGCAGACCATATGTCTTCGGCCGATCCCGGCGGCGCAGCTCCAACACGTCGCGGAAGCCCATGGTGGCGATGAGCCCGCAGCGCGCGCCTTTGCGCTCGATGGCGGCATTGGTGGCCACCGTGGTACCGTGGATCAGAAGGTCCACCTCGTCCAGATTGACCCCGAGCGCCGCGATGCCCTCGATCAGCCCGTCGGCCTGGTTGTGGGCTGTGGTGGGCACCTTGGCGGTGATCAAGCGACCCGCGGCATGGTCGAGGAAGATGAGATCCGTATTGGTGCCGCCGATATCGACACCGATCAGTCCAGTCATGGGTGAGCTTTCCGTTCAGCGGCCGCAGCCCGGCGCATCTCCCCGCGGGTGAGACCTCCGGACTTGGGCTGGCCGAGATAGGCGGTGATGACGTCCGCATTCCTGGAGACGGCCTGGGGCGGGCCGTTCGCGATCTGCGAGCCGAAATTGAGCACGGTGATGGTCTGGCAGAGGGCCATGACGAAGCGCATGTCGTGTTCCACCAGGACCACGGTCATGCCCTCGGCGGCCAGCGCGCGGATGAGCGCGCCGATCGCGTCGGTCTCCGACGGGTTGAGGCCCGACGTCACCTCGTCCAACAGCAGGATGCGCGGGCGGGTGGCGAGCGCGCGGGCGATCTCCACCAGTCGCCGCCGGCCATAGGACAGCTCCGTCACCAGCTTGCCACCGTCGTCACCGAGACCGACGCGGGTGAGCAGGTCTTGTGCGCTGGCGCGGGTTTGGGCCTCCTCGCGCGCCTTGGCTCCCACGGCGAACAGGCTGCCGAGGAAGCCCATGCGCCCGTGAATATGGGTGCCGGTCATCACCGTCTCGATCACCGACATCTGCTCGAACAGGCGCGGGGTCTGGAAGGTGCGGGCGAGGCCGAGGCGGACACGGTATTCCGGCGAAGTGGCTGTCACGTCGGCGCCGGAGAACAGGACATGTCCGGCGGAGATGCGGGTGAGGCCTGAGATCAGGTCAAAAGCGGTGCTCTTGCCGGCGCCGTTGGGACCGATCAGGCCGTGAATACTGCCGGCGGCAACGGTCATGGAAAGGTCGTTGACCGCAACCAGCCCGCCGAACTTGCGGGTGACACCGCGCAGCTCCAGCACGGAGGGAGCGGTGGTGCTCATGCGCCCCTCCCGATCACGCGCCGCCACACCCCATCGACCGCCCCCGCCACACCCTTGGGCATCAAGGTGAGGCAGACGATCAGCAGCAGCCCATAGGCCAGCATCTTGTACTCGGCGAGCTCGCGCATGTATTCCGGCAGCGCGATCATGACCACAGCGCCGATGATGGCGCCGGGCAGGCTGGCGAGCCCGCCCACGGTGATCATGATGAGCAGCACCAGGGATTCATGCCAGTTGAAGGTCTCCGGGCTCACGAATCGCATCACATGAGGCATAAAGGTGCCCGCGAAACCGGCGATGGCGCAGCCAAGCGTGATGGCGGCCATGCGGTAGAGCGTGGTGCGCACGCCGATGCTACGCGCCGCCGCCTCGTTCTGCCCCAGCGCCCGGAACGCCCGGCCGATGCGCCCGTGGGTGAGCCGCAGCAGCAGGGCATAGATGACCACAAGCGCGCCCAGTTCCAGGCGATAGAGCCAGATGCGGCTCGCGAAGGAAAAACCGAGGATCTCGATGGGCTGGATGCCCTTCAGCCCTGCCGTGCCGCCGGTGAGGCCGACCCAGTTGGTCATGACCTGATGGACGATGATGCCGAAGCCGAAGGTGGCGATCTTGAAATAGATGCCCGACAGCCGGATCAGCTGCGCCATCACCAGCCCGGCGAGCGTCGCGGCCAGCGTGCCGATCAGGCTGGCCGGCACGAAGGAGAGGCCGAGCCGCTGCTCGGCGATGACCGTGCCATAGGCGCCGATGCCGATGAAGGCGGCGTGGCCGAGCGAGAGCTGGCCGGCAAACCCGACCATGATCTGCAGGCCGAGCGCCGCGATGGCGAAATAGATGATGATGCAGCCGAGATAGAGCGTGAAGCCACCGCCCAGCAGGGGCAGCGCCGCGAACCCGGCGATGATGAGGGCAAAGGCCAGCCAATCCTTGCCATGAGCGCCGAGGCCAAAGCGTGCGGCGCTCGGGGCTGTGGTGGTTGTGGTGGTTGTGGTGGAGATTGGGTTCATGTGCGCGCCCCGGACGGGAATAAACCGGTCGGCTTGACCAGTAGGATCGCGATCATGATGAGGAAGGCGATGCTGTCCTGGTATTCGGTGGCCAGGAACTGCGCGCCAATGGTCTCTCCAAGCCCGATGATGAGCCCGCCCACCACCGCGCCGGGAATGCTGCCCAAGGTGCCGATGACGGCGGCGGCAAAAGCCTTCACGCCGACAATGCCCATGTCGAACGAGACATAGGTAATGGGCGCGTAGAGCACGCCGGCCAGCGCACCCACCGCCGAGGCGATGGCGAACGCCCAGGTGGCGGCGGCGGCGCTGCTGACGCCGAACGTGGCGGCGGTTGCCGGATCATCCGCTGCCCCTCGCATGGCAAGACCCAGCCAGGTGCGGCGGAAGAACAGGTGCAGGGCCACCAGGAGCACCGGCATGATGGCGAGGATGTAGAGATACACCGCCGGCAGCGGATAGGACGCCACCATGATGACCTCGTGGGTCAGCGGTGTCGGATACACCACCGGATCGGCGCCCCATAAAAGGCGGGCGCCGTTGGACAGCACCATGCCGATGCCGAGGGTGAGGAGGACCAGATAGATTTGGTCCGCCTTGCGCTGGACCGCCGGCCGGAAGGCCAGGCGCTCGATGACCGCGCCAAGCAAAGCCGCCCCCGCCATGGCGATAAGCAGCACCAGGAGGAAGGGCGCGTCGGGCAGGACCAGGAAGGCGGTGTAGCCGAGGAAGGCGCCCACCATCATGATGTCGCCCTGGGCGAAGTTCACGAGCCCCATGGCCCGGAAGATCATGCTGAAGCCCAGCGCGACGAGGCCGTAGATGCACCCTACGGCGAGGCCGCTCAGGATCTGGATTGCGAGGTTCACGGGCGTTGACCGTACGTGCTGGAGCCGGTCACTTGATCAGATAGTCGAGCTTGAGCTGACCATCTTCCAGCTGCACGAAAGGCAACGGGCGCTTCACATCGCCATTGGGCAGGATGGTGATCTCGCCGGTGGCGCCGGAATAGTCCTTGGTGGTGAGCAGCGCGTCGCGGATGCCCTCGGAATTCAGCTTGCCAGCCTTGTCCGCGCGGCTGATGGCGTCGGCCAGGACATAGATCCCGTCATAGCCCATGCCCTCATACTGGGTGGGCTCGCGGTCGAACTTCGCCTTCCAGGCCTTGATGAACTCGGCGCCGCGCGGGCTGTCGATGGAACCGGGATAGTAATAAAGCGCGCCATAGGCGCCATTGGCGGCGGGGCCGGCAATGTCCCTGAACTGGCTGAGCGCCGGCGACGTATTGGCGAACACGGGCACCTTGATCTGCAACTCGCCCATCTGCTTCACGATCAGCCCGGTATCGGTATAGAAGCCGAGGATGGAGACGAGGTCCGGCTTGGTCTCCATCATGCGGGCGAGGATGGGCTTGAACTCCTTGCCGGCCGGCTCGTAGGCGACGCGACCGGCCACATTGACCCCCAATTCCTTGGCCTTGGCCTCGAACGCATCGGCGAGCGACTGGCCGTAATTGTCGTTGCGGGCGAGGATGTAGATCGACTTCGCCTTCTGCTTCTCGATGCTCCATTCCGCGGCGCTGGAGGCGAACACTTTCGCGCTCTGGGCGATGCGGGCGAACCACTTGTTGCCCTTCTGGGTCAGGTTGGTGTCCTGGGCGAGGTGGGAGAGCAGCGGCACCTTGGCCGGCTCGGTCATTTCAACAACGGCCGCCGTCTCCGGGCTGGTGCAGCCCCCCAGCACCGCCATCACTTCGTCGGCGTCGATCATGCGCTGCACCGCCTGCGCGGCCTGGGCCGGGTTGCCGGCGCTGTCGGCGGGGATGAGCTTGATGGTGTTCTTGCCCAGCGCGCCGGACTTGGCCATTTCGTCCAGTCCGAACTGGATGGCGCGCATGGAATCGTTGCCATAGACGGCCACCGCCCCCGACATGGGGCAGAAGAAGCCGACCTTGATCTCCTTGGCGAGCACAGGCCCGCTGAGCATCAGGGAGCCCGCAACGAAAACTGGACCTGCGAAAGTGGAAAACCCGCCCCGCTTCATGTGTCTTCTCCGTATGTCCCGAGTTCTGGAAGGTGTTTTTTGAGATCTTGTTCGGCTGGCGGGCAGACGCCCGCGCAATTCAAGCGTCTTGGGTGCCGAGATAGTGGGCCTGGATATCGGCGCTGCGACTGAGTTCATCGGCCGTGCCTGACTGCACGATGCGGCCGCGCTCCAGCACATAGGCACGGTCGGCGACGTCCAGGGCGGAGGCCGCGTTCTGCTCGACCAACAATATGGTCATGCCGGTGCGCGCGAGCCGGTCGATCATGTCAAACACGCCCTCGATGAGCATGGGCGCGAGCCCCATGGACGGCTCGTCCATGAGCAGCAGGATGGGATCGGCCATCAGCGCGCGGCCCATGGCCACCATCTGCTGCTCGCCGCCGGAAAGGGTTCCTGCCAGCTGGTTCCGGCGCTCGGCGAGGCGCGGATAGATGTCGTAGATTCGCGTCAGGTCGGCGCTGGCGAACAGGCCGCGGCTGCGGCCATAGGCGCCGAGCGTGAGGTTTTCCTGCACCGTCATGGTGGGAAAGACCCGCCGGCCTTCCGGCACGGTGGCGACGCCGGCCAGCACGATCTGGTCGGCGGGGACGCTCGACACATTCTGTGCGCTGAGCATCACGGTACCCGTGCGGGCCCGAAGCTGGCCGCTCAAGGTGCGGATGAGAGTGGACTTGCCGGCGCCATTGCGGCCGAGCAGTGCCACCACCTCGCCGCGCCGAATGAACAACGACACATCGGCGATGATGTCGACACCGGAAATATAGCCGGCAGTCAGTCCATCCACCGTCAGGAGTTGCTCACTCATGGCGCGACCTCCACTGGGGGCTCCCAGTCGTGAAATTTGGTCATAAATTTTCATGAGTGTGAAGAGGTTTTTTTAAGCGGGACTGCCTCCATTGTACGCACTGCGTTGAGTCTCGACCCTCGGGAGAAGGCGCTCGATGGCGAGCGGGCGTGATCCTCCCTCGGTTTTGTGGACACCCATGTCAGCTTTTGCGAGCTTCACAGGAGTGTTCGATGGGCCCACGGCGTCGGGTTTTTCCGGAGGCGTTCAAGCGGGAGGCGGTTGAGCGGGTCACGAGCCCCATCTCCAGCACCTCCCGAGCCTTGTCGCGCCCACAGAGGCACCAGATCTCCCGCGCCTTCTTCTCTCCCACCGTGCCTTGGATCACCTCAAAGCAAAGGCGGTTTCAAGACACTTGAGGCACCGGACCGGGCCCGCAACCTCGATACCCCATCGGCGGCGAAGGCACCGGCGATGTGGAGAGCGGTAAGTCTAGCCAGATCTTGGACCGCCCGATCTGGGTCGCGCCCAACCGGGCTGCCCGCGGGCGCAGGCTGGCCCTGGGCGCGTCAGGGGAAGTCAGACCGCGAACTGTGTCTGCACCAGCCGGGAATAGAGACCGCCCGCTGCCATCAGGTCGCGATGGGCCCCCTGTTCCGCCACACCTTCCCGGGTCACGACGATGATGCGGTCGGCATTGCGCACGGTGGAGAGGCGATGGGCGATCACCAGCGTGGTGCGCCCCTCGGAGAGCGCCGCGAGCGCCTTCTGGATCTCGAATTCCGTTTCGCTGTCGAGCGCCGAGGTGGCCTCGTCGAGGATCAGGATGGGCGGGTCCTTCAGGAACATGCGGGCGATGGCGAGGCGCTGCTTCTGGCCGCCGGACAGCTTCACGCCGCGCTCCCCAATGAGGGTGTCGAGCCCCGCCGGAAGGCCGGCGATCATCTCATCCAGCCGGGCCTTGCGGGCGGCCTCGCGGATGTTCGCTTCGTCGGCGTCGAGCCGTCCATAGGCGATATTCTCGCGAATGGTACCGGCGAACAGGAACACGTCCTGCTGCACGATGCCGATGCTGCGGCGGAGCGAGGCGAGGGTCACGTCACGCACATCGGTGCCGTCGATGGTGATGCGCCCCGAGGTCGGCTCATAGAAGCGCGGCAACAGAGAGCAGAGCGTAGTCTTTCCCGCGCCCGAGGGGCCGACAAAGGCCACCGTCTCGCCCGCTTGGATTTGGACGCTGAGATGGTTCAGGACGCTCTTCCCGGCAGTATAGCCGAAGCTGACATCCTCGTAGCGGATTTCGCCCCGAACCGGGCCCAGCGGGCGCGCGCCGGGGCGGTCCGCCACGTCCGGCCGGGTGGCGAGGAAATCCAGATAGGAGCGAAAGCCCGCTATGCCCTTGGGATAGATTTCCACTACCGCGGCGATCTTCTCCAGGGGGCGGAAGAACACGCCCACCAGCAGCAGGAAGCTGACGAAGCCGCCATTGCTGAGATCGCCCCGGATGACGAACCAGGTGCCCGCCAGCATCACGACCACCTGGGTGAGGCGCATGCCTAGATAGCTCAGCGCGAGATTTCCGGCCATGAGCTTGTAGGCGGCAAGCTTGGTGGTGCGGTAGAGGCCGTTGTCGGCGGCGAACAACTGGCGCTCATGGTCCTCGTTCGCAAACGCCTGCACCACGCGGATGCCGCCCACATTCTCCTCGATCCGGGCATTGAAGGCGCCGACACGGCCGAACAGGGTACGGAAATTGTCCGTCATCTCCCGCCCGTAATGGGTGGTGGCCCAGGCCACGACCGGCACGATGGCGCCGGTGATCAGGGCCAGGTGCACATTGACCGTCAGCATCAGCGCGAAGGCGCCGATGAAAGTCATGACCGCCAGGAACACGTCCTCTGGCCCGTGATGGGCGACCTCGCCGACCTCCTCGAGATTCTTCGTCAGCTTGGCAACCAGATGGCCGGTTTTGTGATTGTCAAAGAACGAAAAGGACAGCTTCTGCACATGGTCGAAGGCGCGCCGGCGCATCTCGGTCTCGATATTGATGCCGAGCATGTGCCCCCAATAGGTCACGATGGCCATCAACCCGGTATTGACCAGGTAGATGGCCAGCAGGCCGATGGCGGCGGCAACGATCAACCCCCAGTCCTGCGCGGGCAGAAGGTGGTCGACGAACAGGGCGACCGCCATGGGAAAGCCCAGTTCCAGAAGCCCGGACAGGATGGCGCAGGAGAAATCCAGCAGGAACAGGCCCCGGTAGGGCGCATAATAGGCGGCGAACTGTTTCAGGATGGTCATGGCTGCTTGCTACGCCGTCTCAGTCCCCGATGTCCACGCCCGCATGACCGAGGCGCCAATAGGCGGCGACCATGCGGTGCGCCTTGTCGAAGCCGGCCTCCTTCGTGAGGAAACTGCGGATCTCCCGGGCTTCGGCCTGCTCGCAGCCGACAAAGGCGCGGGCGGTGGCGAGGTCCACAGGAAAGGCAAGGTCTCGGATCGCCGCCGGCAGCAGGCCCGCGCGGCCCGCCGGACGGCCGTCGCGGGGGAGATAGCGCAGGTCAAGCCGGGCAGGTGTGGCGAGAACCTGCTGCTCGGCCGCATCCGCAACTTCGATGCGCACCACCGCCACGCTCTGCGCCGGCAGAGCTTCCAGCAGGCGGGCGATGGCCGGCAGCGCGGTCTCGTCGCCTGCAAACAAGTTCCAGGACCCCGGTTCGGGCCGGGCGCCACCGGGGCCGAGCAGGCCCACCGCATCGCCCGGTGCCGCCTCCCGCGCCCAGGTGGCGCCGGGGCAGTCGCCCTCGTGGAGCACGGCGTCGATGGCGATGGTGCCGGCCACCGTGTCCACTGCGCGCACCGTATAGACGCGCGGCACCAGCGCGTCCGCGCCCTCCGGAAAGACGATGCGCCCGTCCACCCCCGCATGCGGCCACACCGGCCTGCGCCCGCGCGGCGGGATCAGGACGCGCACATGCAGGCCTGGGCCGGTGAAGTGGCCAGCATCGCCGCGCAGGATCACACGGCGCATGCGCCGCGTCACCGGATAGCTCGCCACCACCTCCATGGCGCGGAAGAAGGGCAGGCCCCCATCGGTGCCGTCGCCGGTCCACACCAGAGGCCCGCAGCCGCTTGGAGCGTGCCGGACGAAGCCCTCCGCCGTGACCATCTTGAGAAAGCCGAGCGCTAGGGCGTTGGGGCTCTCGCAGGCGACGATGAATGTCTCGCCATGCGCGCGCAGCGTGAGGCGGCCGAACTGCGGCGCCTCGACCACCGCCCCCTCTCCGGTGGTCCGCACCGTCGCATGGCCTGCGAAATGGGCCTCCAGGGCTTGGATGGTGGCGAGCGGATCGGGCAGGCGAACCTGCGCGCGGGCCATCAGGAGATCAGCCATGGCGTGCGCCTCCACGCTGGAGCAGGAAGATGAGATAGGGACCGCCGATCAAGGCGGCGAAGAAGCCCACGGGGATCTGATAGGGGAAGGCGACGTTGCGCCCCAGCCAGTCGGCGAGGATGAGCAGGACCGCGCCGAGCAGCACCGAGGCCGCCAGGAAGGGGACCGGCCGCACGAAACCCAGAAGCCGCGCAAGATGTGGCGCCAGCAAGCCCGCAAGGCTGAGCGGGCCGACGAAGAAGCTGGCGAGGGCGGTCATCAACGCCGCGAGCAGCGAGAGCACGAGGCGGCTCGCGGTGAGCGGCAGGCCCAGGGCGCGAGCGGTCGGCCCGCCCAGCGGCAGGATGTCCAGCCAGCGGGCGAGCAGCGGCAAGGGTGCGAGCAGCAGAAGTCCGCCGCCGGCGAGGATGGCTGCCTCGTGCATGCCCACCCGGTCTGTGCTGCCGGCGAGCCAGGCGAGGAGGATGAAGGTGCTCCAGCCGCCGGCGGCGAAGACCGCGGAGAGGATGGCGAGGCACATGCAGCCGAGCGCCACGCCGGCCAGCAGCATCCGTTCCGGCCCGAAGCCCGTCCAGGCACCGATGACGAGGATAAAGAGGAGAGCGGCGAGCGCTCCGGCCGCGCTTCCCGCCATGAGCACGCCCATGCCGGGGGCGTCCAGCAGGATCAGCGCCAGCGCCATTCCCGCACCGCCGCCTGCGCTCACGCCCAGCACTTCCGGGCCGGCCAGAGGGTTGCCGGTGAGCCTTTGGAGCAACCCGCCAGCCGCGCCCAGCAGCCCGCCCGCCATGGCGGCGGCGGCGATGCGCGGCGCGCGGAAGGGAAGGAGGTCGTCGAACAGGGCGCCGGTGGCGAGAAACCAGCCGTGCCCATCGCTGCCAAAGGCGAGCGAGAGCATGCCGAGCCCCACCGTGCCCGTGGTGAGGACCAGCAGTCCACGGCCCGGCCGAGCGCGGCGGCGGGGCATCGCCTCGGACGCGGGCGCGGGGGGCGTCGTCGCGGTCACGCGCGGCAGGAGCCAGAGCAGGACCGGACCGCCGATCAGCCCCACCGCCGCCCCGGTGGGCATGGCGTCGCCCGCCGCGCCACCCAGCACCTGCACCAAGCCGTCTGGGATGGACAGCAGCAAGGCGCCAACTAGCGGCGCGCGCAGCAGCATCTGCCCGGGGGTACGCGCGCCCGAAATGCGCGCAAAGGCAGGCGCGGCAAGCCCGACGAAGCCGATGACGCCGACCTCCGAGATCACCGTTGCGGCCAGTCCCACCGCGAGTGCGATCACCGCGACGCGCACCGCCAGCAGCGCGACGCCGAGGCTGCGCGCGCCCGCATCGTCGAGGCTGAGGACGGCGAGCGGCCGCGACAGCAGCGCGGCGAGGGCACCGCCCACCAGGAGGCTGGTGCCGATGGAGAGCGCGCCGGACCAGTTCTGCTGATGCAGCGACCCCGCCCCCCAGATGAAAACCGAGAGCACATACTCGCCCCGTGCCAGGACGATGGCCGAGGCGGCGGCCGCCGCCATCAGCGAAACCGTCATGCCGGAGATGACCACGGTGACGGGATCGAGCCGCCGTCTCAGGCTCATGGCGAGCACGAGCGAGACGGCGATCGCCCCGCCCGCAAAGGCGACACCCTCCCGGGACCAGCCGAGCAGGCCCGGCGCGAAGCCGAGGGCAAGGGTGAGGGCAAGCTGTGCGCCCGAGGCGATGCCGAGCGTGGAAGGGTCTGCGATGGGATTACGCAGCACGCGCTGGAGCAGCGCGCCGGACAGGCCGAGCGCCGCGCCGGCCAGCAGCGCGGTCGCGGCGCGGGGCAGCAGGCTGTACCAGAGCAGCACATCTGCCAGGCGGCGCGCCATCTCCGCGTCTCCCGGCAAGGCGGGTCGGTGGAACAGGGTGACGAGGAACAGGCCCGCCGCCAGGGCGCACAGGCCCGCCCAGATGGGCGCGCCGCGACGGGGGCAGGGCATGGACGAAAGGCTCATGTCAGCCAAGGCCCGCACCCTCCGGCGCGGCAAGGCTCGCCGTCAACAGGCGGGCGAACCGCCCCGCCGTCGGCAGGCCGCCGAACGGGTTGACTGGCGCCAGGACCCGTACCTGCCGGTCCCGGACGCTCGGCAAAGCCTGCCACAGCGCGCTCTGGGGCAGCACGCGCTGAGCGTCGGGCGGCACCGGGGGCAGGATGACGAGGCCCGCATCCGGATAGGCAGCCAGCGTCTCCAGTCCCACGGGGGCGGAGGCGGAATAGGAGGTGTTGCCCGTCCAGGCATTGGCAAGGCCGAGGCGGGCCAGCACCTCGCCGAAGATGCTGTCGCGGCCGAAGACGCGGAAATGGCGGGCATCGCCCAGATTGATGACGAGCAGGGGGCGATCCGAATGGGGCGCCACCGCGCGCCGGCAGGCGTCCAGACCCTCTTCCGTGCGGGCCACAAGGCCGGACGCCGCTGCGGGCCGTCCGCACGCCTCGGCGAGGCGGAGCGCCGCCTGCCGCGCCCGTGCCAGCGGCGCGCCGCCCCGCTCGTAGATGGTGATGGTCTCCACGGGCGCGACCAGGCGCAATTGCGGTTCCGACAGGGCATAGAAAGCGGAGCTGAAGATCAGGTCCGGATCGGCCAGCCGCAGCGCCTCGAAGCTCGGCAGGCCCCGCAGGCCAATGTCCCGCACGCTGTCCGGCACCGGCGGCTCCACCGCCACGGTGCGGAACAGGACCAGCTCCGCCGCTGCCACCGGCACGATGCCCATGGCCAGCAGGGTCTCCAGCAGCGCCCAGTCCAGGGTGGCGACGCGCGGCGCGGTGGCGCGTGCGGGCCCGGCCGCCAAGGCGAAGGCGCCCGCGAGCAGCGCGCGGCGGGTGAGGGCGCTCACAGCACGTATCCCATCGGGGCGCCGGTGACGGGATGGGGCATAACGCCGATCGGCAGGCCGTATATGTCCCGCAGCGTCGCTGGCTCCATGATGTCCTGTGCCGGGCCGTTGGCGATCAACCGTCCGCCCTTCAGGGCCACCAGCGTGTCGCAGGTGCGCACCGCAAGGTTGATGTCGTGCAGGACCAAGACCACCGACATGTCGGCGCCCGACCGGGCGAGATCGCGCACGATGGCGAGCACCTCGATCTGGTGGGCGATGTCGAGCGCGGAGGTCGGCTCGTCGAGCAGCAGGCAGCGCGTGCCTTGCGCCAGCATGAGGGCAAGCCATGCCCGCTGCCGCTCGCCGCCGGAGAGGCTGTCCACCAGTCGGTGCGAGAAGGCGAGAAGGTCGGTGCGCCGCAGCGCCGCCTCCACCGCCGCCGCATCCTCGGCGCCGGACCGGCCGAGCGCGCCGTGCCAGGGATAGCGGCCGAGCGCGACCAGCTCACGCACGGACATGCCTTCCGCCGCCGGAGTGAATTGCGGCATGTAGGCCACCTTGCGGGCAAAAGCCCGCCCGCTCCAGGCGGACAGCGGGCGCCCCTCGAAGCGTACCTCGCCAGCGCTCGCCACCTGCTGGCGGGCCAAGAGCTTCATCAGCGTGCTCTTGCCCGAGCCGTTGGGGCCGAGCAGCCCATGCACCTGCCCCGCCGCCAGGCTGAGGTCCAGCGGGTGGAGGATGTCCCGTCCGCCGGCCCGGAAGGCGAGCCCGGCGGCCTCCCAGAGGGGGGCATGGGGTGGTGCGGCTACCATTTGTAGGTGATCTGCGCCACAACGGTTCGGCCGTCGCCATAGTAGCAGCCGAAGAATCCGCAGCTCGCCACATAGGTCTCGTTGGCGATGTTGTTGATGTTGATCTGGGCCTTAAACGGCCCCTTTTGGTAATGGATCGCGGCATCGAACAGGGTGTTGGCGTCCAGTTCGATTGAATTGTCGTCCAGCGCGAAGCGTGAGCCCACATAGCGCACGCCGCCGCCAAAGCCGAAGCCGGTCCAGGCGCCGGTCTTGAAGGTGTAGTCCAGCCAGAGATTGGCCATGTTCTCCGGCACGTTGGCGGGCCGGTTGCCGGCATATTCGCCCTGCGTGATCTCGGCATTCATGTAAGTATAGCTGGCGATCAGGCTGAGGCCTTCCGCCAGCGTGGCGGTTGCGGAGAGTTCAAGGCCCTTGACCTCCACTTCACCCAGCTGCGTTTCGTAACTGACGCCGTCGATCAGTTCGGACGACAGCACGTTCTTCTGCTTGAGGTCATAGATGGCCGCCGAGAAGAAGCCGTTCCAGCCCGTGGGCTGGTACTTCACGCCAAGCTCAACCTGCTCGCCCGTTGAAGGCTGGAACGCGCCGCCGCCAAGGCTGGTCGGCATGTTGCCGATGACCGGCTCGAACGAGGTGGAGTAGCTGACATAGGGCGCGATGCCGTTGTCGAACAGATAGGTGAGGCCGATACGACCGGTGGTGGCGGAATCGTCCTGGTCCTGATCCGTAATGCCAAAATTGGTGGTGGTCGTGGAGACGGTGTTCGCCCAGTCGTGGCGGATACCGGCGGTCAGGCGCCAATTGCCGAGGCTGATCTGGTCCTGCGCATAAAGCCCGGTCTGGCTCACGGTGCCGTTGACCTGCGACAGATACCAGGGCGTGGCCGAGACATACTGGTTGTAGACGGGATAGAGCAGGTTGATGGAGGGCGCGAGGCCGAATTCGGTGAAGTCGTTCTCGCTGTACCGGCGGTAGTCAAGGCCGAACAGGACCTTGTGGCCGAGCGGGCCGGTCTGGAAGTCGCCCTGCACCTGGGTGTCGATGGTGATGGTGTTCTGGTTCTCCTCGTTGAGCGAGGAACCGCGCAGCGCGACCACCGGATTAGAGGGGTCGAGGCCGCTATAATAGAGGCTGTTATAGTCCCAATCGAGCCAGAGATACCGGGCGTTCTGGCGCACCTGCCAGTTGCTGTTGAGCTTGTGCTGGAATTCGTAGCCGATGCTGGCCATGGTCCGGTCGGAACTGTCGTAGGACGGATCGCCGAGGAACAGGTTGGGCGACAGCAGATTCTTGAGCGGGCTGACCGTATATTGAGACGGCAGGCCCACGGGCGTTCCGGAGGTGTCGTGCTGGACGTTGGCGAGCACGGTGAAGGAGGTGTCGTCGCTGGGTTTCCAGGTGATGGCCGGCGCGAAGAACAGACGGTTGTCGTCGACATTGTCGGTCTGCGTGCCGGACTGGCGGGCAAGGCCGGTGAAGCGATAGGCAAGATCGGTGCCCCAGACGCCGCCAATGTCGAAGGCGCCGCTATAGCGGTCGAACGTGCCGATTTCGCCCTGCACCTCGCCGAAGGTGGTGAAGGTGGGCCGCTTGCTGATCATGTCGATGAGGCCGCCCGGATTGCCCTGGCCGTAGAGCACCGAGGCCGGCCCGCGCAGAACGTCGATGCGCTCCAGGCCATATTGTTCAATGGAAGCAGAGCCCTGGTCGCGCGTGAGCTTCAGGCCGTTGAGATACTGGCTGTTGGCCGCGGAGAAGCCGCGGATGATCGGTGCGTCGAAGCGCGGGTCGACCCCGAACGGCTGACCGAGCACGCCGGGCGTATATTCCAGCGCCTGTCCCACATTCTGCACCGCCCGCGCGTCCATCTGATCGCGCGTCACGACGGACATGGATTGGGGAACCTCGATAAGGGGCGTGTCGGTCTTGGTGCCCGTCAGGGTCTGATGCGCCACATATCCCTCCACGGGCCCGGTGGGGGATTCTCTCGTGGTTTCCACATTGATCGGCTCAAGAGTGATTGCGCTTGCCTGCTGGGCATAGGCCCCACCTGTGGAGAGGACCGTTCCAGCCGCCACACCGCTCAATAGCAAAGTGCGAAGTCGCATGCCAGATGTCCCAGTCATTCCTGCACCTCAATGCCAAATATGTCAGTTAAGAATGATTCAAAACTGAGTCTTCCGTTTGGAAACTCACGCTTCAGCCTCTCTTAGCAACGGCCTCTACGCTCGGATTGTCTCTTCCTGTTGCGCTTTGACGAATTTTGTTGCGATAATGACCGTCATAGCAGATGTGCGTCGGTCAATCCGCATTTTGGCTACACTTCAAAATGATTCAAAACTTGCTGTTCGCCCTTTACGGCTCCGGAGCAAGGAGAGATTGCGCAGCCCATGACGTTTCACCCCCGCATGGTATCGGCGACTGAGGGCATCCGGGTGCTTGAAGACCTGCGCTGGCGCCAGTGGAACGGCGTGGTCGCGGATGTCTGGCATGTGGACTGCGCGCGCGGCGGAGGCGGCTACTACGTTTCTCAGGACGCCCGCCTGTTCGTCGTGCTGGAGGGGGGGCAAGGCCATGCCGGTGTCCAGCTCTCCACCCGGTCGGGCGCAGTGGAAGGCGCGCGGGCGCCGCTCCATATGAGCTATGTCCCGGCGGAAATGCCGCTGTGGTCGCGGATCGAGGGCGATGGCAAACTGCGCCATCTGGACCTGCATTTCGATGTCGACACGCTCTCCGAGCGGTTGGGCGCCCGGCTTGATGCCGGCAGGCTGGCGACCCCGCGCCTCGCCTTCATGGACGAGCGGCTCCATGCGATCGCGCGCCTCATCGCGGAGGAGTGCCTCGCGCCCGAGGCTCACCACGACCTTTATGGCGACGGCCTTGTGGTGGCGCTGTTCATCGACCTGATGAAGCTCGCCCGAACCGCGGAGCCCGTGCGCCGCTCGGCGCTGTCCGCCCGGCAATTGCGGCGGGTCACCGGATACATTGAGGAAAATTGCCTGCGCAACATCCGCCTCCAGGACCTGGCCGCCTTGACCGACCTGTCGCAATCCTATTTCAGCCACGCCTTCAAGGCGGCGACGGGGATACCGCCCTATCAGTGGCACATGCGGGCACGGATGCGGCGGGTGGAGGCCATGCTGGCGGATGTCGAACTCACCTTGCCGGAGATCGCGGTGGCAGCCGGGTTCGCCGATCAGGCCCATTTCACCCGCGTCTTCCGACGGTTCGCCGGTGTGACGCCGGCCGCCTGGCGGCGGGCGCGGCGCGGGTGAGGACCCGAGGAGTCGTCAACGCCGTATGAGACCGCCCGCTCCAGCCGCAGGGACACGCCGCCCCCGTCCGGTCAGGCCATTGCGACGTGGGTTCGGTGGGTAAGGCAGAGCTTAACCTTGGCTTTCACCAGGATGCCGAGGCCCTGGTGTCAGGTCTGCATGCATCCACCGGCAACCCATTGGCCAAGCGCCGGCGTGTCCTTGCGATCGGGTCAAGAGAATGGTCCCGCCATGAATGACACGGGCGCCGGATCGTCCTGCGCCTCCGCGGCGCCGGCGAGGTGGGTCTCGCTTGCATGGGCGAGGTGGCAGGCAAGGTGGGTGCGGAGGTCATGGCCTTTGTGGGTGGCCGAGACCTCCGTGTTCGTCACATCCAGCAGCAGCGCGCGGCCGGTATGCGCCGCGACGGACCTGAGGAACTCCAGCGCCGGGCTCGTGCTCTGGGCGAACACAACATAGGCGGAGGGATTCTCCAGAAGCATTCAGCAGCTGGGTGTCTTGGGCCAAAGTGGCAAGGCCATTCTCGGCGGCGCCCTGCTGGTAGCGGGCCTGCTCATCCTGAACGGACTCGACAAACGCACCGAAGCGATGCTGGTAGAGGCCTCGCCCGTATGGCTGACTCATCTTGCGACCCGGTACTGATCTCCTGCCGCCACCAGGGCGCGCGGCCGACACGCAGAGGACCCTCGCGCATGACCATCGTTCCGCTTGAAGGTATCAAAGCGTGCGTCTTTGACGCCTATGGCACGCTGTTCGACCTGTCTTCCGCCGTGAGTGGCTGCCCCGGCCTGCCCGGGGAGAAGAGGGGCGCCCTGGGCGCCTTATGGCGGGACAAGCAGCTCCAATATACGTGGCTGCGTGCTGCCCAGGGACGCCATGCGGACTTTCACCAGGTCACGGGCGACGCCCTCGACTTCGCGTTGGAGACGCTCGGCATCGCAGGGCCGGATTTGCGCGCCCATCTGATGGATCTCTATCTCACCCTTGCCGTCTTTCCGGAGGTGCCTGGCGTGTTGCGCCGGCTGAAGGCGGCGGGCATGCGCCTCGCCATCCTCTCCAACGGAACGCCGGCCATGCTGGCGGCGGCAGTCGGCGGGGCGGGGCTCGACGGGCTGTTTGACGCGGTGATCTCGGCAGAGGATGTCGGCGTGTTCAAGCCACACCCGGCCGTCTATCAGCATGCCCTCGACCGGCTCGACCTGGCGGCGCCGCAACTGGCGTTCCAGTCGTCCAATGCCTGGGACGCCCATGCGGCTTCCGCATTCGGCATGCGGGTGGTCTGGTGCAACCGCTATGGACAGCGGCCGGAGCGGCTGCCGGGCCGGCCGGACCGCGAGGTGACATCGCTGGCCGATCTCGCGCCCTTGGTCGGCGCCGCCTGAGCCGGCGGCGGGCCGCTCGTCGCGTCAGGGCACGAAGGCCATGGGCCGGGTCGGTTGCGCGGCGGGCATCACGCCCATGGCGATGCCGTAAATCTCTTCCAGCGTCCGCGGCTCCATGAGATCTCCCGGCGCGCCGCGCGCCAGAAGGTGCCCGGCGCGCAAGGCGAGGATGTGGTCGCAGAAGCGGGCGGCGAGGTTGATGTCGTGCAGCACCAGAAGGATGCTCATGCCGCGCGTGTCCGCCAACTCCCGCACGAGGGTGAGCACCTCCATCTGATGGGCGATGTCGAGCGCGGAGGTGGGCTCGTCCAGCAGCAAGGTGGGGGCATCCTGCGCCAGCAGCATGGCGATGAAGGCCCGCTGGCGCTCCCCGCCTGAAAGCGTGTCCACATCGCGCCCCGCAAGATCGGAGACGCCCGTCGCCTGGAGGGCCTCCTCTACCTTGGCGCGGTCCTGTGCGCCGAACCGGCCGAGCGCGCCGTGCCAAGGATAGCGCCCAAGTGCCACCAGTTCGCGCACCCGAAGGCCGGGTGCGGCGGGCGGCTGCTGGGGCAAGTGGCCGATGCGGCGTGCCAAGGCGCGGGCGTTCCACTGCGCGAGCGGCCGCCCCTCGAAGTGGATGGTGCCGGAGGTGGGCGCTTCCTGCCGCGCGAGCAGCTTCAGCAAGGTGGACTTCCCCGAGCCGTTATGGCCGATCAGGCCCGTCACCTGGCCGGCCTTCACCTCCAGGTCGAGGGGGGCAAGGAGAGAGCGCCCCTCCACGGCAAAGCCGGCCCCCTCCAGGACGAAGAGGGGGACATCGGCGCCGGGGCGCGGTACGGGGGAGAGGGCGGTTTCAACGATCACGGAGCAGCCTCCTTCACGGGGCGCGGCGCGGGAAGCGGCTGGAGTTGGCCGCCTTCGAGCATCAGGAGGCGGTCGGCGGCAGCGAAATAGCGGTCGTCATGGGAGATGACGATGAGAGTCCGGCCCGCCAGCTTCAGCTCGGGCAGGATCTCCTCGTAGAAGAGTCGGCGGAAGGCGGGGTCCTGGTCCGCCGCCCATTCGTCGAACACCATCACCGGCCGATCCTGCAACCAGGCATCCACCAGAGCGAGGCGCTTGCGCTGGCCTGTGGAGAGGTCGAGCGTCGACCATTGGGTGCCCTCCAGCGTGACCTTATGGGCGAGGCCGAGCCGATCCAAGAGCCCGAGCGCTCGCCCGGCGCCGCCTTCAGCGGGGCCGTCGAACAGGAAATGATCTGAGAGGACGGCGGCGAACATCTGCCGGTAATCGTCGCGATTGCCCTCGCGCACCGGCTGCCCGTTCCACAGCACGTGGCCTGCGCCGGGCACGTAAAGGCCCAGCAGGAGCTTGATGAGGGTGGTCTTGCCCGCGCCATTGGCGCCGGCCACGAACACCGTCTCTCCTGCACGGATGGACAGGTCGAGGGGGCCGAGCTGGAAACCGCCCCCCGCATCTGCGTGCTGGAACGCGACGCCTTCCAGTCGAAGTTCCCGCAGCGGCTCCAGGGTGGTCCGGCGCGCGGTCTCCTTCGGCCCCTGCAGCGCCCCGAAGCGGCGTGCGACACCCCGGATGCGGCTCCAGGCGATATGCGCCCGTCCCGCCGCCGGCAGATGGTTGAGCAATTGGTCGAGCGGTCCCTTCATGAACAGGAGAACCAGCACAAAGCCCCGCGCCGTCTCCGCTCCGCCCGGATCACCCCCCGCATGCGCGGCCAGCCCCACCACCAGGGCCACCAGAAGGATGAGCAACCCCGAGCCCAGCGTCCGGCAGGCGATGAGAATGACCATCGCGCGGGCCTGGAGTGCGCGGATGTGCTCCGCCGTGGCGACGAATCCGTCGGAGAGCAGGCGTTGACGCCGGCCCCGATGCAGTTGCAATTCCTTGGCGCCCTCCACCAGGGTGCGGAAATGCCGGTGCAGGTCGTCCTCCGCATCGCGCGCCGCCACATAGAGCCGCACGCCGCGCACCCGCGCCCAGAGCTGCAAGACGACGCCTATCACCAGCACGAGGAAGGTCAGGCCGAACAGGAGCGGAGAGAGCAGCGCCAGGTAAGCCAGGCATCCCGCCACCACCACCAGCGCCACCGCCAAGGGGGGCAGCACCGAGGCCATTTCGCTCATAATGGCGATGTCCGAGACCAGGATCGGGATCAGGCGATGGCCGCGGAACTGCTCCAGTTCCCGCAGCGGCGCCCCGAGGATCAGTCGGGCGAGATGGGTGCGCAATTCCGCCACCAGTTTCTGGCCCACCAGGGTGGAGGTCAGGTCCGCCGCCAGGGTTCCGGCCAGGGCCGCGCCCCCGAGACCCAGCACCAGCGCGAGGTTGGCGAAGGAGGTGGGGTCAGCGAGGGCCGCATTCACGGCCGCCAGCACCCCCGCCATGGCCGCTCCACCCACGAGGCCTGCCAGCGCGGCGAGCGCCATTCGGGTGCGGAAGGGCGCGATGAGGCGGGCGAAGGTGAGAGGGGCGTGGGCCTCAATGGTCATGGGCGCGCCGGATCGGGCAGGGGGCAGGTGTCGCACAAATCGAGCTCGGGGATGAGGTAGCGCAGGCAGCACACCCGGCGCTTGCGCCCTTCCGCCGTGTGGCGGACGGCGGCGAAGACAGGATTGCGGGTGCCATCGGGCGCGCGTTCCAGCGCCAGGAGCGCGCGCGCATCGCCGACACCCTCCGCACCCATGGCCTCGGCCTCGCCGGTGAGCCCGTCGAACCAGTTCCCCACATTGCTCCACAACACTTTGGGAGCAATGCCGCTTGCCTTCGCCACCGCCTTCACCAGTGGCGCGACATGGCCCTCCAGGAGGGGCGAGAAGCGGGCGAAAGGGTCGGCGCGGCTGACCGGCGTGCCATCTTGGGGCAGGATGAGGGCCTCGGCGATGCCCTTGGGACCCGGAAGGACGTCGATCTCCTCCAGCGCCACCGGCATCTGCCGGCCGAGCAGGAGATTGGCCGCCAGCACCGGCGTGAGCACGGCGGAGACATGGTGCTTCATCCAGAGGGAGGCCACAGCCCGGCGCTCCGGCTGGGCAAAGCGGCGGGAGAAGAGGGTCATCTGGCTGGTGAGGAAATCCGGATCGGTCAGGTCCGATCCCGGCCGGGCGGTGGCGTCCGCTTGCAGGCGCAGGGCCTCGGCATAGGGCGCAAGGGGGCCGCGGAAGAGGGGGGCAAGCGCCGCGATCATGCGCGGCGCCGCGCCAGCAGCAGGAGGAAATAGCCGCCGCCGATCAGGCTGGCCACCAGGCCCGCCGGCATCTGCCAGGGAAAGGCGAGCGTGCGGCCCAGAATGTCGGCGCAGACCATCAGCCCCGCCCCGAGGATGGCGGCGGCATAGCTCTGCACCAGAGCGCCGCGAAAGCCCAGCAGGCGCGCCATGTGGGGCGCCAGCAGGCCGGCGAAGGACAGGGGGCCGGTGATCAGCGTGCCCGCCGCCGTGGCGATGGCCGCGAGCCCCAGAAGCGCCAGCCGGCTCGGCCCCACCCGCACCCCGAGGCTGCGGCTGAGATCGGCGCCAAGCGGCAGCACGGCGAGCCAGCGGCGCATGAACGGCAGGAGGCAGAGGGCCGCCAGCGCGACCCCGCAGGCGACCAGCGCTTCGCCGGCGGTGACGCCATAGGTGGAGCCGGACAGAAAGGCGATGAGCACCAGCGCGCGCGGATCGCCGCTGAACATCAGCACCGCCCCCAGTGCCGAGAGCAAAGCGGTGAGCGCCATGCCCGCTAGCAGGATATGGGCCGGGGCGAAGGCCGTGCGGCGGCCAAGCGCCATCATGGCGGCGAGCGTCGCGCCCGCGCCGAGGCTGGTGCTGGCGAACAGAAGGGTGCCTTCCACCTGCGGCAGCAGCAGGAGGGCGCCCAGGAGGCCGAGCCCGGCGCCGGCGGCGATGCCGAACAGTTCAGGGCTGGCCAGGGGATTGCCCGTGGTGCGCTGGAGGATCTGGCCCGAGAGCGCGAACAGGGCGCCGGCCGCAGCCGCGGCTGCCACCCGCGGCGCGCGCCAGGGGAGCATCGCCGCGAAGTCCGGCCCCAGGGCGAGGGCCCATCCTTCCGGCGTGCGTCCCAGAACCAAAGCGAGCGCGCAGGCGGTGGTGAGCGCGAGGATAAGCCCGCTTAGGGCGACGAACGCCGACTGTTCGCCGAGGCGCCGCCCCAGGGCGGCGTTCATCACCGGCCCCATGGCGCCGGCCCGGACCCGCCGCAGCAGCCACAGCAACAAGGGCGCGCCGAGGACGGCGGTGACGGCACCCGTGGGCAATTGCGAGCCGAAGGTGGCGGCAACCACTTGGTCCGTGAGGGCGAGCAGCCCGGCGGACTGAAGCGGTGCGCTCCAAAGCCGCGCCTTGAGCGTGCGCGCGCCTGCCGCGCGGGCCAGGGCGGGGCCCGCAAGGCCGATGAAGCCGATTACCCCCACCAGTGCGGCCACGCCCACCGCCAGCGCCACCGCCGCGCACAGCGCCGCCGCGCGCACGGGCGCCACCGCGACGCCGAGGCTGCGGGCGCTGTCTTCCGACAGGTCGAAGGCCGCGAGCGGACGGGCCATGAGGGCTGCCGCGCCCAATCCCGCAACCAGCAGCACCGCCAGCATGCGGGTCGGCGCCCAATTGTTCTGCGCCAGGCTTCCCGCCTGCCAGGCCTGCAGATCGGTGAGGGCCTCGTGGTAGAAGAGCAGCAGCGCCTGTGAGATGCCTTCGCAGAACAGCCCCACAACCATGCCCGCCAAGATGACCACCAGCGGCGCGAAGCGCTGGCGCGCGCCGATGCCGGCGACCGCCAGGAAGCTCAGAAGACCGCCGGCCAAAGCCGGGGCCTCCAGTCCGAAGGCCAGCAGGCCAGGAGAGAACAGAAGCGCGGCCATCACCGCGAGCTTCGCTCCCGCGAAGACGCCGAGCGTGCCGGCTTCCGCGAGCGGATTGCGCAGCACCTGCTGGAACAGCACCCCCGAAAGCCCCAAGGCCGCGCCCGCAAGGAGGCTGACGGCAAAGCGCGGCAACAGGGCCTCGCGTACCATGAGCTGGTGCATGTCGAATGGGCTTGGGGCGAAGGCCGTCCTCCACCAGGCGCCGGGCGGTACCTCGGCGGCACAGGCGCGCGCCAGGAGAGCTGAGGCCAGGATCAGGAGGAGCAGCCCCAACCCCAGGCCGAACGGACCCGCGCGGCTTGAAGACGGCGCGCGCGCCGCAGAGAGGGCGTCAGACACGCGAGCCACCCGCCCCGAGATAAAGGGCCTCGACCTGCGCGACCAGCCGCAGGGCGGAAGCGACGCCGCCGCTTGGATAGATGACGGGCATGGCCGCCACCCGCCCCGCGCGCACGAGGGGCAAGGCCTGCCAGAAGGGGCTTTCGCCCAGCCGCGCGAGGGCGCGCGCGGTTTCCGCGCCCCGGTCGAAATGGATGAGCCCGGCTTCCGGCACAGCAGCGAGATCGGCAATGCCGATGGTGGCCACCCCGCTAGCATTGCCGCGTCCGGCCCAGGCATTGGCGAGGCCGATGCGCGCCGCCACGTCGCCGATGAGGGAGCGGGTGCCGAACACGGCCGCGTGCCGGCCATCCTCCATAAAGCGCACCAGATAGACTGGCCGCGACACGCGCCCGACGAGGCGCGCTTCCGCATCGGCGAGCCGGGCGCGGAGCATCGCGTTACGCGCAGCCGCCTCCGCCTCCCGACCCGTCCTGCGGCCAAGCTCGGCCAGGAGCTCCTGGACACCCTCCACCGGCGCACCCGAGCGCCCGGGCGGGGGCAGGAAGGCGACGGGGGCGATGCGCGCCAATGCCTGCTGGCGGAAGGCCTGCCAGCTCAGGCCGACAATGAGGTCGGGCTGAAGATATTGCATCAGTTCGCGATTGGGCTCCTGCTGGGGCCCCACATCCTCGACCCCCGCTGGCAGCGCCGGCTCCGCGACCAGGCGCTCGTACAGGGGAATGTTGGCCACCGCGAGAGGCGGCACGCCGAGCGTCAGCAATTGCTCGGTCAGCATCAGGTCGAGCGACACCACGCGGTGCGCCCCATCCGCCCGTGCCCGCCCAAGAGCTGGGAGCCCGGACGCCAGAAGCCCGCCAAGGAGAGCCTTGGCGAGCGTCCGACGATCGAGAACGGAACGCAGCGTGACGTCCATGCCTCACCAGCGATAGGTGAGGGTGGCTGTGACGGTGGCGGGAACGCCATAGCGGCAACCGTCCGAACCGGTGCAGGTCATGTATTGGGCGTTGAAGATGTTCTTGCCGTTCACCGCCAGCACCGCGCCCTTCAGGTTCGGATTGGCGGCGCCCAGGTCATAGCGCACCATGGCATCGACCAGCGTGTAGCCGGGGACGGCCGTGCCCACGTCTGGCATGTTCATGTCGCTGAGATAGCGCACGCCGGCCCCGATCTTCAGGCCCCGCACCCCCAGTTCGTCCAGGGCATAGTCCGCCCACAGCGCCACGGTGTTCAGCGGCACCAGGGCTTCGCGCTGGCCGATTTCGGAGGGGTCTACGCTTTGGGTGATGCGGGCATCGGTGTAGGAATAGGCGGCCACCATGTTGAGCGCGCCGAACTTGCCGGTGGCGGAGAATTCGAAGCCCTTCGAGTTCACCTCGCCGATCTGGTACTGCAGGCCGCTCGCATCCGTGGTGACCACGTTGGACTGCGTGATGTCATAGACGGCGGCGCTCAGCAGATAGTTGGCGCCCACGGGCTCATATCGCACGCCGGCCTCATATTGTAGGCCGCTGCTCGGCTGGAAGGCCGCGCCGGTGAAGGAATTGGCGCCCACCTGTGGCTGGAAGGACTGGCTGACGCTCAGATAGGGCGCAAGGCCATTGTCGAAGAGATAGACGAGGCCCGCGCGCCCGCTGAAGGCGCTGTCATTCTGGTTGGTGACCGCATTGGTCTGGTAGCTGGTGCTTTCGGACTGCGCCCAGTCATAGCGCCCGCCCACCAGCAGCACCAGCTTGTCCCACATCTTCATCTGGTCTTGAAGATAGAGACCATACTGGTTGCCGGTGCTGTTGGAGCCGTAATTGACGTTGTAATTGATGGAGGGTGGAAGCTGGTTGTTGTCCGGGAAATAGATGTTGAAGTTGTTGTAGAGGCCGCTGCGATAGCGGTCCGTGTCATAGCCGCGATAATAATAATCGAAGCCGGCGAGCGCGGTGTGGACGATGGGGCCGGTCTCGAATTTCCATTCCAGGCTGGTGTCCGAGGTGACGCCGGTGGATGTATCCTGTCGGTCGCTGGCGCGTCGGATCAGGTTGCCATTGGCCTGCAGCAAGCCCCACTGCATGTAGTTCCAGGTGACGTCCGCCTGATAGTAACGCGTGGCATTGCGCAGGCGCACGCCATTGTCGAACTCATGCTCGAACAGATAGCCGATGGAGGAGGTCTGGGTCTCGAACGTGTCGTAATTGGTATTGCCGATGAACAGGCTGCGGGAGACTTGGCCGCTGGCGAGGGCGGAATAGGGCATCGGCGCGACGAAGCGGGAATCGATTTGTTGATAATTGGCAAGGATGGTGAGCGACGTCGTATCGTTGCGCCAAGTAAAGGCGGGCGCAATATAGATGCGGTCGTCGTTCACATAGTCGATATTGGTATCGGCCTTCCGAAACAGGGTGGTGAAGCGATAGGCCATATTGGGGTTGCCGAGCGCCTGGCCTCCCATGTCGGTGGAAATCTGCGCCCAATCGAAGCTGCCATACTCCGCATTGACTTCGTAGAAGGGCTCGAAGGTCGGGCGCTTGGACACGGCATTCACCACGCCGCCGGGCGAGAGCTGGCCGTAAAGGATGGAGGAGGGGCCGCGCAGGATCTCGATCCGCTCAAGGCCATAGGGCTCCTGGCCGCCGTCATAGACGTTGGACTGGTACTTCATGCCGTCGCGCAACATGCCCATATTGCCATTGGCGACGTTGAAGCCGCGGATCATCAAGTCGTCTACGGTGCGGCTGAAGGCCGGCGACTGGGCATTCACGCTCGGGGTGTATTGGATGGCCTCCGTCACCGTGGAGGCGCCGGTGTCGCGGATCAGGTCGCTGGTCACCACGGAGACCGATTGCGGCGTCTCGATAATGGGCGTAGCGATGCCGGTGGCGGTGGCGCTCACCGTGGCGAGATAGCCGTCCACATGCTGGGTCGGGTCCTCCCCCTGCACTTGGATCATGTCGAGCAGCAGGTCGCTGCTCGATCCGCTGCGGCTCGAGGGGGCCACCAGAGTCGCCGTGCGCGGGCCGGTGGTGCTGACGCTGATCCCGGTTCCGCCGAGCATGATGCGCAGCGCGTCAAGGGGCGTGTGGGCGCCGTTCACCGGCCGGGAGAACAGGCCGTCGGCGAGTGCGGATGAATAACCCACCTGCCAGCCGGTGACGCGGATGAAGGCGTCGATGGCATTGGCCAGCGGCTGGGCGGGAATGGAGAAATTTATCGCCTGGGCGGAGGCCGGTGCCGTTGCCTGCGGGGCGCTCTGTGCATAAGCCGGGAGCGCGACGACGAGCCCGAGGCTTAGCGCACTCGAAGCCAGAAGGACCTGCCCCAGACCGGGGAAACGCACACGTCCACGCCCACCGCGCGCCACACTGGAATTGGTCACAACGCCCTCACCCGACACTCTCGTCCGGGACCGCCCATGCGTCCCTGAAGATGGAACGGGTGGAGGGGGGCGACCTCACAAGGAAAAATCGCGCCCCGTCAAACATTGGAGCTGATGGAGTTCCAAACTGGAAAAAGAGTCCAGCTATCTCAAGATGATGATGCCGCCAGGCAGAAACGAGGCCTGCGCCCCCGCCGCCTCCGCCAACGAACGGATGACGAGCACCGGGTCGTCCAGCCTGTAGCTGCCGCTGACCTCCCGGCGGGCCACATCGCCATTGAGGATGAAGATGCGACCGTCATAGCTGCGCCGGACATCCTCTATCACGTCGCCAAGGGGGCGCCGGCTGAAGCTGAGTCGCCCGTCCAGCCAGGCCAGGGCGCGCTCCGTGTCGACCTTGCGCACGGCGGACAGGCCATTGCGGTTGACCATGACCATGTCGCCCGGGCTCAATGCCGAGGGGGGGGCATTGCCGGCCAGCGCCCGCACCTCCACCCGGCCACGGGCGAGCACCACCTCGTCCGCGCCTTCCCCGAGGCGGACGGAAAAGGCCGTGCCCGTCACCTCCACCTCGCCGAACCGTCCCACCGCGCGGAACGGGCGGGCGGGGTCGGAGACCACATCGAAATAGGCCTCGCCCTCCAGCAAGTGGACGGTGCGGCGGTCGCCGTCGAAATCGATGGCGGCGGCGCTGGCACCGTCGAGGATCATGCGCGAGCCGTCCGGCAATTGCACGGTCCGACGCTCCGCCACAGCGGTGGCATAGTCGGCGCCGAGCCGGGTCCAGGCGCCGGAGAGGTGCGCGCCGCCCACCGCCAGCACCAGCGCCGCTGCCAGGCCGCCGGCGAGCCATCCGCGCCGCGTAAGGCCGGCGCGGCGTTGCGGGGCGGGTGGCGCGAGGGCCACGGCCCGCCGTTCCACTGCTGCGCCGAAAGCGGGGTCGCCCCACATTCCGGCGATCCGGCCATAGGCATCGGCGTGGCGCGGGTTCTCCGCAAGCCAGGCCTCGAACCGCGCCTGCAGTGCGGCGTCAGCGGGCACGGCCTGGAGGCGCGTGAACCAGTCCAGCGCTTCCGCCTGCACCGGGTCCAAGGCTGGGCGGCGTCCGGCGCGTTCCTGGCCGAAAGGTGCCCGGCCTGAAGGTGTGTTATTCACCGGCGATTGCTCCCCGGGGCGCGCGGCATTGGACCCGCAAGGCGGCTGTGGCCGCCCGCACGGAGAGGCGGCACGGCGCGACAGGCGTGGCACGGTCGGATATTGGGCAGGGTCTCACGGCAGCTCGCGCTCCGACAGGGCGTCGAGACAATAAGCGAGCGCGTCGCGGATATCGCCATAGACCGTGTTGGCCGAAACGCCCAGGTGCGCGGCGATGCGAGGATAGCTCCAGTCGTGCAGGCGATTGAGGATCACCGCCTGCTGCGCCCGCTCGGGCAGGTTGGAGAGCGCTTTCTCGAACAGCCGGAGGCGCTCCCCGTCGATCACCTTCTGCTCAGTGGAGACCGCACCGTCCGGCACGTCCGACAGGCTGTTATCGTCCGCCCCGCTCACTTCCACGGCGCGCCGGGTACGCTCGCGCCGCAAATGGTCCACCGCCAGATTGCGGGCGGTCTGGAACAGGAAGGCCTGTACATGCTCGATGGGCCGGTCGCGCAGCACCTTGGCCACCCGCAGATAGCTTTCGTGCGCCAGTTCCTCTGCCACCTGCCGCGAGCCGACAAGGCGATGGATGTGGCTGATCAGCAAGCTGCGCTTGTCGAGAAAAATCGCGTCGATCGACATGGGCATGGGAGACGAACTGGCAGCCAAGGCAGTGGATCGCGCCCCTGTTTCCCCGGCACACGCGCAAGCGCGCGACGCGGCAGACAGTGAAACGGATCTGGATCTGAACCGGCGCCAGATTATACGGGCGCGCGGGGCATCGCCAGCGTCAATCGGCTTGCGCGCTGAACTTGGAAGTCTTCCACTCGCGCGGACGTGCTCCCTGGGTGCCGGACGTGCCGTGCTTTCGATCGTCTCACCGGGCTCGCCATGCCTCCGCGTCCGCCCCGCTGCTGGCCCCTTACGTCCGTCGCTTCGGGGAACGTTCTTGAAAGAGCGCACGCGCAGTGGTCCCCGCCTCGATCTTCACATGCAGGCTGGAGGGAGATCAGCGGGCATGTGTGCAGCTTCAGGCGAGCGGCCCGCGTGGGGCACCGTTCTCACGGCCGGACACGGATGATGGCGTCTGGTGGGCGTGTGTTGCTCAGGGGTTGGAGCTCATCGCTTCTGCTGTCGAAAGCCGCCCGGGCCTCCATGATTTCTTCGGCGTTGGTGCTCGCCCAATCCGCGAGCTGCTTCAGCGTGCGCAGCAAGTTCATGCCGAGGGGTGTCAAGGCATAATCCACGCGGGGCGGCACGGTGGGGAAGACGGTACGTGTCACGATGCCGTCCCGCTCGAGGGTGCGCAGCGTCAAGGTGAGCATGCGTTGCGATATGCCTGCGATGGCGCGCTTCAGTTCATTGAAACGCTTGGGACCGGAGCCGAGCATCACCACGGCGAGGACGCTCCACTTGTCTCCCACTCGGGTCAGAATATCCCGCACGATCAGGCAGTCTTCATCTTGCTGGAATTCGACGGTTACCTCGATGTGCCTCTGTGACATCAAAGTGCCTCCTTGCGCACGGCGCCGGTTCTTTCAATATCCGCCGCATCACGACGGAACCAGGTTACCTGGTGGAACTAGGATGCGTTTCGATGACCATACTCCATGTGGACAGCAGCATAAATGGTGCGAATAGCGTGAGCCGCTCCCTCAGCGCGGCCGTGGTCGCCCGTCTCACGCAGATAAACTCCTCCGAGACCGTGGTGCTGCGCGATCTGGCGGCCCGGCCCCTGCCGCACCTCTCGCAAGTCGGCGGCGGTGATCCTTCGGTCCTAGAGGAGTTTCTCTCGGCCACCACCGTCGTCATCGGCGCCCCCATGTACAATTTCGGCGTCCCCTCCCAGCTGAAGACCTGGCTCGATTATATAGCGGTGCGCGGAAAGACGTTCCAATACGGTGCGAGCGGCCCAGAAGGACTGTGTGGAGGCCTGAAGGTGATTGTGGTTTCGTCACGCGGCGGCATCTTCACCGCGGGCTCGCCTTATGCTGCCTTCGATCACCAGGAAAGCCACCTCACGGCCTTCTTCAGCCTTCTCGGGGTGAAGGATCTGTCCTTCGTGCGGGCCGAGGGGCTGGCGCTGGGCGAAGAGATGCAGCGGCGCGCGCTTGAGGCCGCGCAGATGCAGATCCAGAATCTGGCCGCCTGATCGCGGGGGAGGCTCTCCCGCAATGGGCCTGGGAATGCGCAATCCTCGCATCCCCTGGCCCGCTCATCATGACTGCGCCGTCAGCAAGATGTCGCCCGCGTCATGGCCGAAATCCAGGCGCGCCCAGCGCATCGGGAGACCTTGTATTTCGGCCTCAATGCGCCGGAGGTCTTCGGTCCCGCCTTCACCCTCGGCGTGGACGGCCTGTAAGGAGGTGGCGCAGTTTCTTTACGGCCTCGTCGCGGCGGTAGAGGCCGTACTCCCGAAGTTGCGGCAGCAAAGGCGGGCACCATCTTCTCCTGCCTCGGCGGTTCGGCCGCCATCGGCTTGCCCCTCATAAGCGGCCCTGGGCCCGCGCTCGCGGCCACCCGCAACTTCTCTGTACTCCCTGCATGGCGAGTGGGCCCCGGAGGGCATCCATGTGGGCATGCTGAGGCTGTCGGCGGTCATGCGGGACGGCGGCTGGGACACGGCCATCCGCTCGGGCGAAATCGTCATGGACTTCCCGCCGGGGTTCCAGATCCCCGAGGTCGATCCTGTCGATCTCGGGGATCTGGGATGTGTCGGCCTCTGGCTCGGCGCCGGAGATCGCCTACCCACACCGGGACAGCCCAACCGCGCCACCGGCGCTGGCGCACGCCCGGCACCGCGTGTGGGCCGGGCCCTGGCGGCGTCCCCCACCGGTGAGCAATGCAGATGGATAGGGCGGTCCGACCGAGCCGTGGCCCCGTGGCTTGCGGGGTTTTAGGTGAGTGCAACTCATCGATCGGTGTTTTTTTCGCGTTACCGGCCCGCTGCCAGCTTCGGCATCATCGCCCCCCTAAAAGAAGGCGCGATGAGGAGACGCACGTTGAGCGGCCAAGTTTCTGCCAGGACTGGTGATATCGAGACCACCGGCCTCCCGTCCATGACGGGGGCGGTGCCACCGGAGGCCATGGCCTCTGCCATCCGCTTCCTGGCGGTGGACGCCATCCTGGCAGCGGGCGAGGGCCATCAGGGCGTGCCGCTGGGCATGGCCGAGATCGCCACCGTGCTCTATAGCCGCCACCTGAAGTTCGATCCGGCCGACCCCACCTGGCCCGACCGCGACCGCGTGGTGCTGTCCAACGGGCACGGCTCCACCTTGCTCTATGCGCTCCTGCACCTGACCGGCTATCACCATATCTCCCTCGAGGCGCTGAAGCGGTTCCGTGAACTCGGCTCACCTTGCGCCGGACATCCAGAATACGAGCCAGCCGCCGGCATCGAGACCACTACCGGTCCGCTGGGGCAAGGCATCGCCAACGCACTGGGCATGGCCATTGCCGAGGCGCATCTCAATGCGCGGTTCGGGGATGATCTGGTGGACCATCGCACCTGGGCTTTCGTCGGGGATGGCTGCCTTCAGGAGGGCGTGGGCCAGGAGGTGATCCAGCTTGCCGGCCATCTGCGGCTCGGCAAGCTCACCTTCTTCTGGGACGACAACGCCATCACAGATGACGGCGCGACGGCCCTCTCCATCTCGGAAAACGTCGCCGATCGCTTCCGTGTCGCGGGCTGGCATGTGGTTGAGATCGACGGGCACGATCCTGGGGCGGTGGATGCCGCCATCTGCGCGGCAAAGGCCGATCCGCGTCCTTCCATGATCGCCTGCCGGACGGTGATCGCGCGCGGCATTCCCCGCCTCCAAGGCCAGCGCGGCGGCCATTCCGGCAAGCTGTTTCCGGAGGACCGCGCGGCGATGGCCGAGCGCTTCGGCTGGTCGGGCGGCAGCTTCGACATTCCCGCGCAAATCGGCGCGGCCTGGCGGGCCACCGGCGCGCCGGGCGCCGCCGCGCGGGCCGCCTGGCTCGAGCGGCTCGCTGGCGCGGGTCATGCGGTGCAGGACGAGTTCCGCCGCACCGTCGCCGGCACCCTGGCTGCCGGAGCGCGGGAGACGATCCAGGCCTACAAGGCGGGTGTGGCAACCGAGAGCAAGGCGGATTTCTCCATCGCCACCTCCGGTGACATTGCGGCGGCCCTCTATGAGGTGCTGCCCGAGATCATGACCGCCTGCGCGGACCTGGAGGCGCCCACCAACCACAAGCGCCAGCTCTCCGCCTTCACCGCGCACGAGCGAACCGGGCGCTACATCCATTGCGGCGTGCGCGAGCATGCCATGGGCGCGCTGGCCAACGGCATGGCGGCCCATGGTGGCGTCGTGCCGCTCGCCGTCACCTATCTGCCCTTCTCCGACTATGAGCGGCCCGCCTTGCGCATGGCGGCGCTCATGGGGCTGCCGGTGAAATTCGTATTCAGTCACGATTCCATCGGCATCGGGAAGAATGGACCCACCCACCAGCCAGTGGAGATCCTCGCCTCTCTGCGCGCCATGCCCAATATGAGGGTGCTGCGCCCGTGCGACGCCGTCGAGGCGGCGGAGGCGTGGGAAATCGCGCTGGAGCATCGCACGGGGCCGGTGGCACTCATCTTCGCGCGCCAATCGCTGCCGGCGCTGCGCCGGGACGGCGCGCCGCTCAACCGCTCGGCGCGGGGCGCCTATCTGCTCCAGGAGGCGGAAGGCGGGGCGCGGCGCGTGACCCTCCTCGCCACCGGCTCGGAGGTGCAGATCGCTGTCGATGCCCGGGCGATGCTCCAGGCGCAGGGCATTCCCACCGCTGTCGTCTCCATGCCCTGCTGGGACCTGTTCGAGGCGCAGGACGAGGCCTATCGCCGGGCCGTGCTGGGGGCGGGCACGGTGCGGGTGGCGGTGGAGGCGGCGGTGAAGTTCGGCTGGGAGCGCTGGATCGGCGAGGAGGGAGGCTTTGTCGGTATGACCGGGTTTGGGGCCTCAGGTCCCGCGGATGCGCTGTACCGGCATTTCGGCATCACCGCAGAGGCGGTCGCGGATGCAGCGCGCGCGCGGCTCTGAGGTCGGCGCGCGACCTGCAAAGATTGGGATTCGGAAAAAGCCGAGACTCGGAAAGATTGAGATCCATGCACAAGATCGTCGTCCTCGATCGCGACACCATCGCGCCCGAGGTGCAAGTCCGCCGTCCCTCCTTTCCTCATGACTGGGTGGAATATGCGCGCACCAGCGCCGACGAGGTGGTGGCGCGGGCACAGGATGCCACCATCATCATCAACAACAAGGTGGACCTGCGCGCGCCCACGCTGGCGCAACTGCCCGACCTCGCGCTGATCGCGATTGCGGCCACCGGCACAGATTGCGTGGACAAGGCGGCGGCCGCCGCGCGCGGCATCCCGACGGTGAACATTCGCGGCTATGCCAAGGCCACCGTTCCCGAGCACACCTTCGCCCTGCTGCTGGCCCTCGCCCGCTCCATCGTTCCCTACCGGCAGGAGGTGCTGGAAGGCGCTTGGCAGGCGGCGCAGCAATTCTGCTTCTTCACCAATCCCATCGTCGACCTCGCCGGGCGCCGCCTCGGCATTGTCGGCGCCGGCGTGCTTGGCTCCCAGGTGGCGGGCATCGCGCGGGCCTTCGGCATGGAGGTGGTGTTCTACGATCCCATGGCCAAGCCGGGGACGGCGGGCGTGGTGAGCCTGGACGAACTCGTCGAGACCGCTCACGCCATCACCTTGCATTGCCCGCTCACCGAGGAGACGCGCGGCATGTTCGACCTGTCCGCCTTCCGGCGCATGAAGAACCGGCCGATCCTCATCAACACGGCGCGTGGCGGGCTCATCGTGGAAGAGGACCTGGAGATCGCGCTCGACGAGGGCCTGGTGCGTGCCGCCGGGCTCGACGTCACCTTGCCGGAGCCGCCTGCCCCCGACAGCGCCTTCATGCGCCTCGCGAGGCGGCGCAATGTCATCTGCACCCCGCACGTGGCCTGGGCCTCGCTGGAGGCGCAGCAGGCACTGGCGGACCAGCTCATCGACAATATCGAGAACTTCGTCGCCGGCCGCCCCTCCAACGTGGTCTCGCCGGACTGAACGTCCGCGTCCCCTCCCATGCGTCGAAGGCCGGCCCGGCATGCCCCGGCCGGCCTTTTGCTTGGCAGAAGGTCCCGTGGGGCAAAGGAAAGGCCCGCCGGGTGAACCAGCGGGCCTTTGGGTTTGGGAGCCGTGAGGGTCTTCGGAGCGCCCGACGCCGGTCAAGGCACCGGCAGGAAGCCGATGGAGATCCACGGCACCGCCGCCACCACAGCCAGCGCCACCAGGAGCACCAGCATGTAGCCGACGATGGGCTTCATACCCTCGTCCGGATTCACCCCGCCAATGGCGGTCGCGCAATAATAGCCGACGCCGAAGGGCGGGGCGAACAGGCCGATGCCCATGGCCAGGATCACCACCATGGCATAGTGCACCTCATGAATGCCCATCTGCCGCGCGATCGGGAACAGCAGCGGTCCGAACAGCACGATGGACGGGATTCCCTCCAGCACCGAGCCCAGGATGATGAAGGCGAGGATGGAGACCACCATGAAGGTCGCCGCGCCGCCTGGCAGGCCGGACATCACATGGGCCAGGCTCTGCGAGAAGCCGGACTGGGTCAGTGCCCAGGCCATGCCCGTCGCCGCGCCGATGATGAGCAGGATCGCGCCGGAGAGCGCTGCCGTGCTGACCATCATCGGCACGATGCGGCTCCAGTCGAACTGCCGGTAGACCAGAAGGCCGACCACCACGGAATAGATGATGCCGATGGTGGAGACTTCGGTCGCCGTGGCGATGCCTTCCATCACCGCCCCGCGGATGACGAAGGGCAGGGCGATGGCCGGCAGGGCGATGATGGCGGACCAGCCGATCTCCCGCGCCGAGACGCGCTTGACGTTCGAGAGGTCGTCATTGCGGTAGCGGTAGCGCACCAGCAGGCACAGCGCGAGGCCCAGCACCAGGGCCGGCAGCAGGCCGCCGGTGAACAGGGCCGCGATGGATACGCCGGTGACCGAGCCGATGGTGAGCAGGACGAGGGACGGCGGGATGGTCTCTGTCTGGGCTCCGGTGGCGGCCAGCAGGGCCACGAGGTCGCCCTTCTTGGCTCCGCGCTTGACCATTTCCGGGAACAGAACCGGGGTCACCGCCGCCATGTCCGCCGCCTTCGAGCCGGAGATGCCGGAGACGAGATACATGGCTCCGATCAGCACGTAGGACAGGCCGCCGCGCACATGGCCCAGCAGGCTCGCCAGGAAGCCCACCAGCGCGCGCGCCATGCCCGTCAGCTCGATGAGCAGGCCCAGGAACACGAACAGCGGCACCGAGAGCAGGATCAGATGGCTCATCCCCTCGTCCATCCGCCCCACCACCACCGCCAGCGGCGTCGTGGTGGTGAAGGTCAGATAGCCCGCCGTGGCAAGGCCGAAGGAAAAAGCGATGGGCACGCCGGCAAACACCAGGGCCGCCACCAGCCCCACCAGGAAGATCAGGAGATTGTAATTGCCGAGCATCTTCAGCCAGGGCGAGGCTGCAAAGCCAAACCCTACCGCCGCCACGAGGCAAAGGCACACCACCGCCATCTGCTTCGGATTGGCGGCGCGCAGCAGCTTGAGCAGACACACCACCGCCATCAGCGCGATGCCCACGGGCAGCGCGGCCGCCTTCCAGGTGTTGGGCACGTCGAGGGCCGGCATGGTGACGAACATTTCGTCTTCGGCATACTCGATGGCGGGATGCAGGACCGCCATGAGGAAGACGAGGGGCGCGGCCAATGCCATTGTCTCCAGCACGGCCTTCACGCGAGGCGAGGCCATGCTGACCAGCGCCGTCATGCGCATGTGGCTGTCCCGCTGCACCGCCAGGACGGCGCCGAACATGGCGAGCCAGATGAAGAGCAGGGATGCAAGCTCGTCCGACCACACGATTGGGCTGTGCAGCGCATAGCGCTTCACAACCCCGACGAACAGGACGGTGATTTCCGCCAGGACCAAGGCGGCGGCCAGATATTCCACCAGCCGGCAGATGCCGGTTTCGACGACGAACAGGCCCCGGCGCCACGATGTGTCGGGAAGCGCCGCGACCGGCGCCTCCCCTTCTGCATAGGCCTCATGCAGGGCATGGCTTTCGTCCAGCGCGTGGGCCGGCGGCGGCATGGAATGGGGGACGTGCTGGGACATGCTCACCCTCCGAGCTTGCCGGCGGCGCCTTCGAGCAGGCCCCACGCCTCGTTGCCATATTTGGCCTTCCAGTCGCCGTAGAAGGGCGTGGCGGCCAGGGCCTTGCGGAACAGCTCGCGGTCAACATCGATGAAGGTGATGCCCTTGGCGGTGAGATCGGCGCGCAGGCTCTGGTTGAGCGCGGCCACGTCGGCGCGCTGGTCCACCGCAGACTTGTCCAGCTCGCGCGAGACAATGGCGCGCACCTCCTCCGGCAGGGCACTCCAGGCGCGGCGGTTGCCGAGGATGACGTAGCCATCCCACACGTGGCCGGTCATGGAGCAGGACTTCTGCACTTCGTAGAGGCGGGTGGAGGCGATGATGGCGAGCGGGTTTTCCTGGCCTTCCACCACCTTGGTCTGGAGCGCCGAATACAGCTCGTTGAAGTTGATGGGAGTGGCGCCCGCATTCAGTGACTTGAATACCGAGGTCAGCATCGGCGCGGGCGGGACGCGGATCTTGAAGCCGTTCAGGTCCTGCGGCGTGCGGATCTCGCGGGTGGAGGAGGTGATCTGACGGAAGCCATTGTCCCAGAATTTTGCGGGGGCCACGAGGCCCACTTTTTCGATCTGGGCGCGGATATACTTGCCGAGATCGCCGTCCACCGCCTTCCATACCGTGGCGTAGTCGGGGAAGGCGAAGCCGGTATTCACGATGCCCGAGACGGGAACCAGCGTTGCGAGGATCGAGGTGGAGAGGTTGAAGAACTCCACGCCGCCATTGCGCACCTGGGCGAGGAGGTCGGTGTCAGACCCCAGCTGGTTGGCAGGGAACAGCTTGAACTCGACGCGGCCGGAGGTCGCCTCGCGGATGCGGTCCAGTGCTTCCTGGGCGCGCTTGTTCACCGGGTGCGTGGGATCCTGCCCGGTGGCGTATTTGTAGGTGAATTCGGCGGCATCGCCCCGACGGGTGAGGATGCCGAACAGGGGCAGCGCGGCGCCGGCGGCCAGCATATGACGGCGGGTGAGCCCGGTTCCGGACGGTTTCATGGTGTCTTCTCCCTAGTATGCCGCTTTGGAGCGGGTTGATTGTTGGAGTGAGGTCAGGCCCGACCCTGGAGGGCGCGGTAGGCGGCGATCACCTGGCTGTCATCCTCCGCCCCCCGGCCGCGGCCGGAGACGGAGAGGAAATGCTGGTGAGCGATGGCGGCCAGCGGCAGCGCGGTCCTGGCGCCCGTGCCGGCCTCAAGGACGATGCCGAGGTCCTTCACGAAGATGTCCACTGCGCTTGTCACGCGGGGGTTGCGCTCCAGCATGCGGGGGCCACGGTCCCTGAGCATCCAGCTGGAGGCGGCGGAGCCGGAGACGATGTCCAGCATGGCGTCCATGTCGAGGCCGAGCGTTTCGGCCAGCGAGAGCGCCTCGGCCGCGGCGGCCAGATGCACGCCGCACAGAAGCTGGTTCACCGCCTTGGCGGTCGCGCCCTGGCCGGGCCTGTCGCCGAGACGCACCACCTTGGAGCCCATGGCATCCAGCACCGGTTGCACCTGCGCGAACAGGCCGGCCTGGGCCGCCACCATGATCGTGAGGCTGCCGGCCTCCGCCCCGACGACCCCACCTGAGACGGGGGCATCCACGACGTGGCGACCCTCCCCTTCCACCCGGCTCGCCAGCGCCGCGACTGCGGCCGGCGGGCAGGTGGCCATCAGGATCACCACGCCGCCCGGAGCCAGGTGCGCCAAGGCGCCCGCGCCGAACAGGATGTCCTCGGCCTGGGTGGCATTCACCACCATCAGGACGACGGCATCCTGGCCTGCGAAGGCGTCGGTGAGGCTGGGGGCCGCCGTCCCCCCGGCGGCCGCCAGCTGCGCCCCGGCTTCGGCGCGCAGGTCGAAGCCGGTGACGGCGAAGCCGGCGCGGGCCAGGTTGCGCGCCATTGGCAGGCCCATGGAGCCGAGGCCCACAAAGCCGATCTTCTTCATGTCGTCCTCCCCGGTTGGCCGGCCTCTCTTTCCGGAGGCTGTGGCCGGTGTTGCTATTTCAGCCAGGCCTTCACCTTGGCGCAGAGCGCGTCGGTGGAGATGCCGTAGCGATCGTGCAAAGTGGGCAGCGCGCCGGCGGCGAGGAATTCATCGGGCAGGCCGATCATCCGGAAGGCCGGATGCACCCCCTCGCGCATGAGCAGCCCCGCCACCGCCTCGCCCAGGCCGCCGATGACAGTGTGGTTCTCGACCACGACCACGAGGCGGCCGGGCTTGGCGCAGGCGTCTAGGATCGTGGCGGCATCCAGCGGCTTGATGGTGGGGACGTGCAGGACGCCCACGTCGACGCGATCCGTCGCGAGCGCCTTGGCGGCTTCCAGCGCCCGCATGGTCATGATGCCGGACGAGATGACGAGCACCTCGTAGCCGTCGCGCAGCATCTTCGCCTTGCCCAGCTCGAAGCTGTAGCCGTATTCGTCCAGCACGAGCGGCACCTGGCCGCGCAGCAGGCGCATATAGACTGGACCCTTGTGGGCGACGATGGCGGGCACCGCCTGCTCGATCTCGTGCGCGTCGCACGGATCGATCACCGTCATGTTCGGCATGGCGCGCATGAGCGCCAGGTCTTCCGCGGCCTGGTGGGAGGGGCCGTAGCCGGAGGTGAGGCCGGGCAGGGCGCAGACGATCTTCACATTGCGGTCTTCTTCCGCGATCGTCTGGTGGATGAAGTCATAGGCCCGGCGGGAGGCGAACACCGCATATGTGGTGGCAAAGGGGGTGAAGCCCTCAGCGGCGAGGCCGGACGCAGCGCCGAACAGAAGCTGCTCGGCCATGCCCATCTGGTAGTAGCGATCGGGAAAGGCCTGCTGGAAGATGTGCAGGTCGGTGTATTTTCCAAGGTCGGCGGTCATGCCGACGATGGAGGGATCGGCCTTCGCGCAATGGACCAGCGCATGGCCGAACGGAGCGGGCCTGGTTCGCTGCCCCTCGCCCGCGATGGACGCGATCATGGCGGAGGTGGTCAGGCGCTTCTTGGGCAAAGCCTCGGCGACGGGAGCGGCGGCGGGTTTCATGCGGGCTTCCTCTCGTCGAGGGCGGCCAGGGCCAGCTGCCACTCATGGGCATCCACACGGATGAAGTGGTTCTTCTCGCGCGCCTCCAGGAAGGGGATGCCCTTGCCCATCAGCGTGTCGGCGATGATCATGCTGGGTCGGCCGCCAGTGGCGGTCTTGGCGGCGTCGAAGGCGGCGCGCACGGCGTTAAGATCGTTGCCGTCCACCCGCTGGACGAACCAGCCGAAAGCCTCAAGCTTCTCCGGCAGGGGCTCGAAGCCGAGCATGGACGTGGAAGGGCCGTCCGCCTGCTGGTTGTTCACGTCGACAATGGCGATGAGATTGTCGAGTTTGTAATGGGCGGCGGACATGATTGCCTCCCACACCGACCCCTCGTCCAGCTCGCCGTCGGAAAACAGGGTATAGACGCGGCTGTCCGAGCCCTTGCGCTTGAGGCCAAGGCACTTGCCCACCGCAATGGACAGGCCGAGGCCGAGCGACCCGCCCGACATTTCCATGCCCGGCGTATAGCTGGCCATGCCCGACATGGGCAGGCGGCTGTCGTCGAAGCCGTAGGTCTCCAATTCGTCCTCGGGGACGATGCCGGCCTCGATCAGGGCCGCGTAGAGCGCGATGGCGTAGTGGCCGTTCGACAGCAGAAAGCGGTCGCGCCCTTCCCATTCGGGGTTCTGGGGCTCATAGCGCATGGCATGGAAATAGGCGGTGGCCAGCACATCGGCGATGTCGAGAGCCTGGGCGATATAGCCCTGGCCCTGCACCTCGCCCATGCGGATGGCATGGCGCCGGATGTTCCAGGCGCGCCGTTCCAGCGAGACGTTGGAGGATGAAGTGGTCATGTCACTCTTCCTGTGGCGGAGCCTGTGCGCAGGCGGGGGCCGGCCCCCCTGCGCCGGCAGGCCCCGCGCACCATGGCGGACCGGGATCAGTGGATCAGCATGCCGCCATTGACGTCGATCACCGCGCCGGTGACGTAGGCGGACAGGTCGCTGGCGAGGAACAGGTAGATGCCGGCCACATCGCTCGCATCGCCCAGGCGGTTGAGTGGGATGCCCTTGAGAATGTCCTTGCGCATCTCGTCGGTGAGCTTGCCGCCGGTGATGTCGGTCTGGATCAGGCCGGGGGTGACGCAATTTACGCGAATGCCGTCGACACCGAACTCGCGGGCCATGGCCTTGGCGAGGCCGAGCACGCCGGCCTTGGCGGAGGAATAATGCGGCCCCCCGAAGATGCCGCCGCCGCGCTGCGCGGACACCGACGACATGCAGGCGATGGAGCCGGACTTGCGCGCCTGCATGTGCGGGATGAACACCTGGCTCAGGAAAAGGACGCCCTTGCAGTTGATGTCCTGGATGCGGTCCCAGCTCGCCTCGTCGATATCCAGCGTCTTCACCGGCTGGGTTACGCCGGCATTGTTGATGAGGATGTCGAGATGGCCGAACGCCTGGAGAACGTCATCCGCCGCCGCCTGGCAGGAGGCCTTGTCGGCGACGTCGCAGCCGACCCCCATATGTTCGGGGCCCAACGCCGCGGCGGCGGCCTTGGCGGCTTCCGCGTCGATGTCGATAATGGCAATGCGCGCGCCGTGGGCGGCGAACAGTTTCGCCGTGGCAAGGCCGATGCCGCGGGCGCTGGCGGCCCCCGAAATGGCGGCCGTCTTGTTCTGAAGCAGCATGGTTTCCTCCACGATGGGCTTCTTTTTCGAAGGGTGATACTGGCTCCTGTGTTTGCGGCTTAAAAACGCAAAAATTGCGCTAAAGGATGAACTGTGTTCATCTATCTGGATGCCGGAGCCCCCTTCCAGCAAGGGGCTCCTCGCCAGAGGGCTCTCATGAAACGCCTTCCCCTGTCTGCCCTTCAGGCCTTTGAAGCTGCCGCCCGGCGCGGCTCGTTCCGCGTGGCGGGAGAGGAACTGGGCATTTCGCCGAGCGCCATCAGCCACGCGGTGCGCAAGCTGGAGGACCTGATGGGCACCGCCTTGTTTGAGCGGGAAGGGCGCGCCGTGCGCCTCAATCCGGCGGGCGAGGCGCTGATGCGCCATGTGGCGGCCGGCTTCGATGAGATGCGGCAGGGGATTGAGATGGTGGGCGCCCGCTCGGTGAACCTGCTGCGGCTCCATTGCGCCCCCTCGCTCGCCGCCCAATGGCTGCTTCCGCGCTTGCGCACGCTGCTCGCGCAACAGCCGGGGCTGGAGGTGCGGCTCGCGGCCGGCGTGGACTATCCCCGCTTCGAGCACGACGAGTTCGACGCCGACATCTGCTACGGCCCGCCACGGCAGGAGGGGCTGGTGGTGGTGCCCCTTGGCGAGGAGACGGTCACCCCCCTGTGCGCGCCGGAAATGGCTGCGCGGATCGGCTGCCCGCTGGACCTGCTCGATCATGACCTGATCGAAAGCGACAACAAGCGCGTGCGCTGGAACCACTGGTTCGAGCTCAACGGTGTCGCGCCTCCAGGGCCGCGCGGTTCGCGCTTCGACCGCTCCTTCATGGCCATTGCCGCGGCGGTGGATGGGCTGGGTATCGCGCTTGAGTCCACCCGCCTCGCCGAACGCGAGATCGCCCGCGGCGAACTGGTGGCGCCGCTGGCGGGCAAGGCCAGCGATGTCACTTATGTCGGCCATTACCTTGTCTTCCCCCGCGCCGCCAAGGCCCGGCGCTCGGTGCGCCTGTTCGCTGGCTGGATCACGCAGGAACTGGACCTGCCGGCCCCGCGCATCTGACGCCGCGGGGGGGCGACAGGTCACGCAGCATTCAATATCCAAGCATGGTATTGAAATGTTTGTCCTAATAAATCTGAAGCTCGCGCTTGTCTCTATTCTCAATGGCTACGTTTATGTAGCGAGAATGGTGCGATAGATAAATAAAACATGAACAACTCGGGCGGTGGCACGTTGGGTGAGGAGCGGGGCGCACCCTCGCTTTTCAAAAAGCAACCCGAACACCCCGGAGACATGCCATGAACAAGCATTACATCACCGTGGCTGCCATCGTCGCAGCCTTGGGCGTCGGGCCAGCATTGGCTCAGAACGCGCCCGCCATGCAGAACCAGGGCCGCGCTGCCGGCCAGAATTCCACGGGCGCCGCCCTGAACTTCATCTCCGCGCGCGACGCAAATACCTGGCGCGCCTCGGAGCTGATCGGCAAGGACGTCTATGGCGCGAACAATGAAGACATCGGCGAAGTTGGTGACGTCCTCCTGAACCGCAATGGCCAGGTGATCGGCGTTGTGCTCGATGTGGGCGGCTTCCTGGGGCTCGGCGAGACCAATGTCGCGGTGCCCATGCAGGCCCTGCAATTCCGGGCTGGCGACACCCGGCCTGGCAATACCCAAGCCTCCAACACCGGAAACACGCGTTCCACCACCGGCGCCACAGGCAGCACCGGCGCGGGCACGGCCGGGACCAATGCTCAGAACCGGACCGGCCAGAACATGGCCGGGGCGATGCCCGACCGGGACGCCGACCGCATCTTCCTGATCATCACGAAGGAGCAACTCCAGGCTGCGCCGCGCTTCGAGGATGAGGGCTCCCGCAACTCCGGCATGGGCCGGGACACCAACGCAGCCCCCCGCACCGGCGGCACCACCACCACCCGCTGACCATGCACCGAAGCAAGATGCGGCGCGCGATTGGGCGCGCCGCATCTTCCGCGCAACGCGCTTTCGTCCGGCCTGCCACTCCCTCACTCAACCGGGCGGGAGGGCTTGCCGGGTGGGGTGCATGCGGCGTGATGGATCCCTTGACCCTTTCCTCCGCACGCTCCCCCGAAGCGGAAATAAATATTCGTGAATTAGTGTTTGTATTATTTTTACTCTGAATGATCACATTTTTTCTAAGCTCACCAGATGAATAAACATCCAGATTTATTCTGCGCTTGCAATCGGAACAATTGATCCGGTGTGAGGTTGAGTTTTCGATCACCCTCACATCAGGAGCCGAGACATTGCGCGATTCACGACGCTCCCTGCTCGCAATCTGGTCCCCTCGCTTGCTCGGGGGGATCGTCGCCTTGATCGGCATCGTGCTCCTGGGCGGGGGCGCATGGCTCATTGCGCTGGGCGGTTCGCCTTATTACGCCGCCGCCGGCCTGGGGCTCGTCATTTGCGGGGTGCTGCTGTTCATGGGGCGTGCGGCCGGCGTCTGGCTCTACTGCGCGATCGTGCTCGCCACCATTGCCTGGGCCTTATGGGAAGTGGGGCCGCATCCCTGGCCTCTCGTGCCTCGGGTGGTGGCGCCGCTGGTCCTGCTCATCCCGATCCTGGCCCTTCTTCCCGCGCTTGGCCCCGGTCGCTATTCCGGCAGGACGGCCGTTGCGGGGATCGTGGGGGTCGTCCTTCTGGCCGGCGGGCTCGGATGGGCCATCGCCGCAAACGCGCCGTCACCCCTCGTGAAGGAGGTTCCGCGGGCGCGGATCGAGGCGATGTCCGAACCGTCGCGGAACGCCGTCGGCGCGGACTGGCCGGCCTATGGCGGCACCTACAGTGCACGACGCTATTCGCCGCTGGACCAGATCAACACCTCCAATGTCGACCAACTCCAGCGGGCTTGGCTCGTCCATACCGGAGACCTGCCGCAATCTGAGTTCGCGCACGGCAAGTATGGCGCCGAGAATACGCCGCTGAAGGTGGGGGACATGCTTTATGTCTGCACGCCCAAGAACATCATCATCGCGCTGGATGCGGCCACGGGGAATGAGCGCTGGCGCTATGACCCCAAGGTCTCTGACGACAACATTCCCTACACGGCCGCCTGCCGCGGTGTCGCCTATTATGCAGACCCGGATGCTGCAGCCGATGCCGCCTGCGCCACGCGCGTCATCGAGGGGACGCTCGATGCGCGGCTGATCGCTGTCGATGCCCGCACCGGCCAGCCGTGCGCGGATTTCGGCGATGGCGGCCAGGTCTCCACGTCGCAGAACATGGGTCCCATCGTGCCCGGCATGGTCTCGATGACGTCGCCCCCCACCATCGTGCGCGGCGTGGTGGTGATCGGCCACCAGATTCTCGACGGCCAGAAGCGGGATGCGCCGTCCGGCGTGATCAAGGGATTCGACGCCGTGACCGGCGCCCTGCGCTGGGCCTGGGATATGACGCAGCCAGACCTGCCGACGCCCCCGCCGCCGGGCGCCATCTATACCCGCGGCACACCCAATATGTGGACCACGGCCACCGGCGATGAGCAGCTCGGCTATGTCTATCTGCCCATGGGGAATTCGGCGGTGGACTATTGGAGCGGCAGCCGCACGCCGGCGGAAAATGCCTTCTCCACATCGCTGACGGCCATCGATGTCACTACTGGACGGGTGGCCTGGTCTTTCCAGACCGTGCACAAGGATGTGTGGGACTATGACCTCGGCTCGCAAGCGACGCTGGTGGATTTCCCCTCCGCCAACGGGGTGGTTCCCGCGCTCGTGCTACCCAGCAAGCAGGGCGACATCTACATCCTCGACCGCCGCACGGGTCAGCCCCTGACGGGCGTCGAGGAGCGCCCGGTGCCGCAGGGTGGGGTAGAGCCGGACCAACGCGCGCCGACGCAACCCTTCTCGCTCTACCACACGCTGCGCAAGGCCAGGCTGACGGAGGCCGCCATGTGGGGCATGTCGCCCATCGACCAGATGTTCTGCCGCATCCAGTTCCGGCAGGCGCATTATGAAGGCATCTATACCCCGCCCACGAGCGACACCCATTGGATCGAGTATCCCGGCTATAATGGCGGCTCGGACTGGGGCGGGGTTGCGGTTGATCCGCGCCGCGGCATCATCATCGCCAATTACAATGACATGCCCAACCACAACCGGCTCGTTCCGCGTGCGGAGGCTGACCGCAAGGGTTGGACGCCGCGCAGCGAGGCCCGGGGCGGAGACCTGGGCAGCGGCGCCGAGGGGGCAGGCGATCCGCAGGCGGGCACGCCGTTCGCCATCGACGTGAACGCCGGCTGGCGCCTTCCGGTGACGGGCCTGCTCTGCAAGGAGCCGCCATATGGCGGCATCCGGGCGATCGACCTTGCCACTGGCGAAACCCTGTGGGACCGGCCCTTGGGGCAGGCGCTGAAGAATGGTCCGTTCGGAATTCCCTCCATGCTGCCGGTGACCATCGGCACACCCAATAATGGCGGCGCGGTGGTGACTGCGGGCGGTCTCATCTTCATCGCAGCGGCCACCGACGATCTCATCCGGGCGATCGACATGGAGACCGGCAAGACCGTTTGGCAGGATAAGCTGCCCGCCGGCGGCCAGGCGACGCCCATGACCTATGAGGTGGACGGCCGGCAGTATGTGGTGATCATGACCGGCGGGCATCATTTCATGGAGACGCCCATCGGTGACGAGGTGATCGCCTATGCCCTGCCGGCTGGTGCGGTGCGCGCGGCGGCGGCAAATGCGGACGTGCAGTCCCACGGCGTAGGCGCCACACGCCCCTAGCGTTGGCCCCGGGGCTCATCGCGCGAGGGCGGCGCGATGAGCCCCGGGTGACGTTGATGCTTTCCAGACGTTGGACGGGGCGTCGCCGCGCCAGGTGGCGCGGCGCGATGGTGAGGGAGGCGCAGCGCGCTGGATTGGCCCCAGGCTGACGAAGCGCAGGCGGGCGCGGGGACAGACCCATGCTTTCATTGTTTGAGCTCCTGGCCGGCCTTCTCACCGTGACCGCGACGTTCGCATGGCTCAACCACCAGGTGCTCCGGCTGCCGGACAATATCGGCCTGCTGGTGATGGGGCTCGGGGCATCGCTGTTGCTGATCGCCATCGAGATCGTGTTCCCCGATACTCCCCTCTACGCGACCCTGGCCGAAAGTTTCCAGCAGATCGACTTCTACGAAGCGGTGATGCACGGCATGCTCGCCTTCCTGCTGTTTGCGGGAGCTCTGCATGTGGATTTCGGCCGCCTGCGCCGTCGCGCGCTGGTGGTGGGTGCCTTCGCGACGCTCGGGGTCGGCCTGTCCACCCTCATCATCGCCACCGGCCTGTGGCTCGGCACCGCGGCGCTCGGCGTGCCCGTCAGCTTTGCCTGGTCGCTCGTCTTCGGCGCGCTCATCGCCCCGACCGATCCGGTCGCGGTCCTCTCGACGCTGCGGTCGGTCAATGTTCCCGTCAAGCTGGAGACCGACATGAGCGGCGAGGCGCTCTTCAATGACGGCATCGCTGTCGTTCTCTTCACCATCACCCTACAGATGGCGAGCGGCAGCGAGGCGGCCTCGAACCTTTATCACATCCTGCGTCTGCTGGTGCTGGAGGCGGGCGGCGGGGCGCTCCTCGGCCTTGCCACCGGCTATGTGGCTTACCGGGCCATGCGCGCCATCGACGACTATTCGATCGAGGTGATGATCTCACTGGCCCTCGTCACCTCCACCTATGCCCTGGCCGATGCTTTTCACATGAGCGGGCCGATCGCAGTGGTGGTGGCCGGCGTACTCATCGGCAATCGCGGCGTCGCCTATGCCATGAGCGACCGCACGAAACGTTATGTTTTCGGCTTCTGGACGCTGATCGATGACATTCTCAATGCGGTCCTGTTCTTGCTGATCGGGCTGGAGGTGCTGGTGCTGCGCTTCAACCCGGCCATGGCGTGGGTGGGGCTCCTCGCCGTTCCCCTGGTTCTGGCGGGCCGGTTCATATCGGTTGCCATCTCCATTTCACTGCTGGCCCGCTGGCAGACCTTTGCCCGGGGTACCCTTTACGTGCTCACCTGGGGCGGTGTGCGCGGGGGCATCTCGGTGGCGCTCGCCCTGTCTCTGACCGGCACGCCGGCGCGCGCGCCACTCCTGGCGGCTACCTATGCGGTGGTCCTGTTCACCATCCTGGTGCAGGGCCTCACCCTTGGCTGGGTGGTGCGCAAGACTGCCCTGGAGGAAGGCAAGCTCAGTGGCGAGGGACCGGGCGAGCGAGATTGACCGTGTCCGTGCCCGCCGTGCGGACGTCCCCCCATTGCATCGCTGACCGCCGTCTTCCCCGCCGCATCACCTTCGGAAGCGGTAGGGGGCGGGCGCCTGCCCGGCTTCACGCGCAAGGGCCGCATCCACCTTCGCGCGGTCGGGCGCGTAGCGGCAGACCGGGTCGGTGGCCTGCGGGCGCCCGGAAAGGGCCATGGCCTGGCACCGGCAGCCGCCGAAATCCACCTCCTTTCTGGGACAGGATCGGCAGGGCTCCTCCATCCAGTGCGTGCCGCGAAACGCGTTGAAGGCGGGAGAATGGTGCCAGATGTCGGACAGGGAATGATCGGTGACCGACCAGAAGTCCAGCCCGGGTAAGGTTTCCGCCGCATGGCAGGGGAGGGCCCTGCCGGACGGGGTGATGTTCAGGATCCGGCGCCCCCATCCGCCCATGCACGCCTTGGGATAGGTGGCATGATAGTCGGGCAGCACATGGTCCACCACGATTACCCCGGCAAAGCGCTCCCGCAGGGTTTCGGCAATGGCAATGGCATCCCCCGCCGCGCCGGCTTCGGCCTGGAGCGCGGGCCGGTTGAGCAGTGCCCAGCCATAATACTGGGCATGGGCCAGTTCCACGCGGCGCGCCCCCATCTCCACCGCCAGGGTGATTAGCCCCTCCATCTGGTCGAGATTGGCGCGATGCAGCACGGCATTGACTGTGAGAGGCAGGCCGGCCGCCACCACATGCGCGGCGATCTCGCGCTTGCGGGCGAAGGCGCCGTCATAGCCGGCAATGGCGTCCGCCCGTGCCGCATCAGCAGCCTGTACGGAAATCTGCACATGGTCGAGCCCGGCATCGGAGAGCTGCGCAACGCGCGCGGCGGTGAGCCCCACCGCCGAGGTGATGAGGTTGGAATAGAGGCCGAGGCGCGTGCACTGTGAAATGAGAGGGACGAGGTCGGGACGTGCCGCAGGTTCGCCTCCGGACAGGTGGACGTGAATCACCCCCAGATCCGCGGCCTCGCCGAGCACCCGGCACCAAGCCTCGGTGTCGAGTTCGTCCGCTTTGGGCGTGAGCGCTTGCGGGTTGGAGCAATAGGGGCAGCCCAGGGGGCAGCGATGGGTCAGCTCAGCCAGGAGGCCGAGGGGAGGGGCGATGGCGCTCACAGGTCCAAAAGCCGCTTCTGATGCAGGGCGCCAATCAGCCGTTCCGCGTCCTCCCGGATGCGCGCGCGATTGCCGCCATGGCGGGGGGCGAGGGCATCCACCACCTCGGCGAGGGTATGCTGGCCGTCGCAGAGCGCCAGGATCTCAGCCGCGCTGTGATTGGCCTCGAACACCGTCTCCGGTGCCAGGAGTAGCCATCCCCGGCTGGCGTCCCGGCGCAGGCGCACCCCGCGCGGCAGGCGTGGGCGTGTGGCCGGTAAGAGCGCTACGGGCATGGCTGCCACGTCCCGGGGGGCGCCCTGTACTCCACATAAGCGAGCCACAGCGCGTCGAGTTGGGCCCACAGGATATCGGTCTTGAAGCGCAGGGCCGCGAGCGCGGCATCCTGGCGGGCGTCGCAGGTGGCGTGCTCCAGCACATAGCCCAGCGCGAAGGCCACATCGCGGCTCGCCTGCGGCGGCCGGGCCGAAAAATAGGCCAGTGCGCGTGCATCCACGAAGTCGTAATGGCGCAACATGCCCGCCATCCGCTCCTCGATGATGGCGGGCGAAAACAGCTCGGTCAGGGATGAGGCGATGACCTCCAGAAGCGGACGCGTCCGGCAGAACGAGACATAGGCCTCCACCGCGAAACGCGTGATGGGAAGGATGGCGCGCGTGGACGTGACAAGGTCACGGTCGAGCCCGAGGGCATCCGTCAATGCCAGCCAGCGGGAGATGCCGCCGGGGTCCGCCGCCGTGCCGTCATGGTCGCAGATGCGCTGGCGCCATTCCCGGCGGAGGGCCGGTTCGTCCATCTGCCCGAGGATGGCGGCGTCCTTAAGCGGCAGGCGGGACTGGTAGAAATAGCGGTTGAGCGCCCAGGCCTGCACTTGCGCCTTGCTGCACGCGCCGGAATGCAGGCGCTGATGGAACGGATGGAGATTGTGATAACGCTCCGCGCCAATGCCGCGCAGCGCCGCCTCGAAGTCCGCCCGGTTCATGTCGCGAACTCCATCCCATCGTGACCGACCTCCCAGCCGGCGGCGCGGACCTGGCGGTTTTCGGGGCTATCCTCAATCAGCACCGGATTGCTGTTGTTGATATGGACATAGACCCGCCGGCCGATATCGAGCCCACGGAATGCCGCGAGAGAACCCCGCGGACCGTCCATGGCAACATGCCCCATGCGGCCGGCGCTTTTCTCAGACAGGCCGGAGTGGATCATCTCGTCATCGGTGAAGGTGGTGCCGTCGAAGAAAAAAAGGTCGGCCCTATCGCATGCGGCTCGAAGCTCATGGGTGACGGCGGCGCAGTTGGGCGCGATTACACAGACCCGTCCGGCATGGCGGATGTGGAGGGCGACGGCACTGGCGGGCGCCTGCGTCTTGCCCTCAAGATAGAGCGGCACCTTTCCCGCAACGGCCATTGCCTCCACCGTCAATCCAGAGATCTCCATCGGCGCGCCCTCCGACATCGTGACCCGCGTCACCACGTCCCTGCCGAGCGCCTCGAATATGGGGTTGGCATCGAGCGCGGCATGGGTTTCGGCGGTGGCGTAGAGGGCAAACGAGTGACGCTCGCGCAGGCAGAGCAATCCGACCACATGGTCCAGTTCGCCATTGGTCAGGACCACCCCGCGGATGGGAGAGGAGCGGACTAAGCCGGTGGGCGCGAGTGCCGGCGCGGCAAGCAATTGCTGCCGCAGATCTGGAGAAGCGTTCACGAGCACCCAGTCTGTGCCATCGGCGCTGACCGCAAAGCCGCATTGGGTGCGCGGGCGCACGCGGGGGTCCCCCGCGCGGGCCAGCTCGCACACCGTGCATCGGCAGTTCCACTGCGGCACGCCCCCTCCGGCGGCGGACCCCAGCAGGAGGACGCGCATGCTTGCTCCTTAGTCGTCCTCGTCGCGGGCGATCTCCGCGGAGGCGTAACTTGTCACTTCCATGCCCACCGGGGTCTCCACCAGAACAGGCGTTTCCCAGGTGACGGCGGTCGGCGTTACATCCATTTCAGGCTCCGGGTTGCAGAGGGCCATGAGGCGTGTCGAGAACCAACGCGGAGAGGCGACGCGAGTTCCGGTCTGTGGCCTTTCCCGACGCGCGGCGATGGGAGCAGCCATTGCGATCTTGGGCCACGCTTTGCCATGGATCGCCCACTCCCAGAGGTGCGAGGGACCAGCGGGCCGGTCCCCTGAAAGGCTCTTCCGGCCGGGGATCGGCCTGGGTGTCGCTCCTCTCCCCTGCGATCAGTCCACCGTGACTCTCTCGTCCTGCTGTGCGACGGCATAGACGCTCACGAACATGGCAATGCCGCTGGTGATGATCTTCTCGGTCTGGCGGGCGCTGGCCGCGGGCAGGCCCAGCGCGCCATTGAGCTTGATGTCTTCGGTCACCAGCGCGAGAAACTGGCGCGCGGCCAGGTCCGCATCGGGCAGGCGCAGTCGGCCGGTGTCGCGCAACACGCCGAGATAATCAGCCAATTGCCGGATCGTGGCTGATGGACCCTCGGCATAGAAGGTGCGGGCGAGGCGGGGGAAGCGGGGCGCCACGGGAACGAGGATCCGATAGAGTTCGATGCCGGCCTTGTGGATGAAGATCTGGCGATAATTGGCAGCCACCTTCCGCAGTTCATCGGTCATTCTGGGGTTGCCCGGATCGGGCCTGTAAAGGCTGGCATTCACCGCGCGGCATTCGTGCCGGATCAACGCCTCGAAGAGATCGCTCTTGCTGGCGAAATGGGCATAGAGCGTCGCCTTGGACAAGGATGCGACGCGCGCGATCGTGTCCATCTTGGCGCCGTCATACCCTTCTTCCAGGAAAACGGCGCGCGCCGCCAGCAGCGCTTCGCGCGCCTTGGGGCGCAGCTCCTCAAGCGCGGTGGGCGGCGGGAGAGTCGGGTCGAGGTCACTCATGGGGCGATCTTTATCAAAACTGAACAGTTCGGTCCATCTTGACTCCTTCAATGGCGCAGCTTAACCAATGGCTGAACTGTACGGTTCGGTTCAGATTGGATGCCGCCAGTGCCATCGATTCACTGCCATCACCGCCCGCTCTCTTTGGGGCCCTCCTGGCTGAGGGGCGGTCTCATGCTTTCCACGCTGCTCCTCTTGAGCGGGTGCATGGTGGGCCCCGACTTCGTGGCTCCCGACGCGCCGCGGGTGAACGGCTATCTCCCCGGTGGTCCGCCCCAGGCCACCGCCTCGGCGGACGTGCATGGTGGTGCCAGTCAGGCGTTCCAACAGGGCCGCGACCTGCCCGGCGAATGGTGGAGGGTGTTCCGCAACAAGCAGATCAACGCCTTCGTGGAAGAGGCCGTCCGCAACCACCCGGACATCGCGGCCGCCCAGGCGGCCTTGCGCGCGGCGCGGGAGAATGCGCTGGCGGAGGAGGGGGCCCTCTTTCCCCAGGTCTCGGCCAGCGGCAGCCCGAGCCGTCAGGTCTCCTCCCTCGCGAGCCAGGGCGAGAGCGGCAATACCAGCCCCTACAATCTCTACAACGCCTCGGTCAGCGTCACCTATGCGCTCGACGCTTGGGGGGGCACCCGCCGCCAGGTGGAGGCCTTGCAGGCGCAGGCCGAGTATCAGCGCTACCAGCTGGAAGCTACCTATCTCAGCCTCACCGCCAATGTGGTGACCGCGGCCATAACCGATGCGTCCCTGCGGGCGCAGATCGATGCCACCAACGACATCATCAAGTCCGAGGAGGAACAGCTGACGCTGGTCAAGCGCCAGTTCGAGCTGGGCGCGGTGACGCAGTCCGACGTGCTCTCCCAGCAGTCCAATCTCGCCCAGACGCAGGCCACCTTGCCGCCGCTGCAGAAGCAACTGGCCCAGCAGCGCAACCAGCTCATGGCCTATCTGGGTCGCCTGCCCAGCGAGGATCGTGGCGAGCATGTGACGCTCGCCAGCCTCACCTTGCCCCGCGACCTCCCTGTGAGCCTGCCCTCGGCCCTGGTGCGGCAGCGGCCGGACATCGCTTCGGCGGAGGCGAGTCTGCACAAGGCCACCGCCACGGTCGGCGTGAATGTGGCGAACATGCTCCCGCAGATCCAGCTTTCAGGCAGCTATGGGCGCGCGGGCCTCACCCCCGACAGCCTCTTCAATCCCGGCACCGCCGCCTGGAGCATCGCCGCCAGCGCTGCGCAGACGGTGTTCGACGGCGGCACGTTGTTCCACGACAAGGAATCCGCCATCGCCAGCCGCGAGCAGGCTTTCGCGCAATATAAGAGCACCGTCATCTCCGCCTTCAAGGACGTGGCCGATGCGCTGCGCGCCATCCAGACGGATGCCGACACGCTGAAGGCGCAACTGGCCTATGAGCGGGCCGCGCAGGAGAGCGTGAAGATCTCGCGCACCCAGTATCTGGCCGGCGCTGTCACCTATCCCTCGGTGCTCACCTCCGAGCAGAACTACCAGCAGGCGGTCATCGCCCGCGTGAAGGCGCAGGCGCTGCGCTTCTCCGACACGGCGGCCCTGTTCCAGGCGCTGGGCGGGGGGTGGTGGAACCGCGTGGACCAGACCGCCCAGTCAACGCCCCGCACCCACGCGGGCTACTTCCAGGATCACTGAACCGCCGGCGCCCCACGGCCCGCTCGCACCTGCGATGAGAGACGACACATGAAGAAGCGGATGATCCTGATGTTGGTCGCCGTCGGCCTGATTTTCGGCGGGCTTTACGGCTTCCAGACGTTCAAGGCGACCATGATTAAGCAGGCGCTGGCCTCGCTGAAGGACCCCCCGCAGACGGTGGCCACCATGCCCGCGGCGGTCACGCCCTGGCAAGATACCATCAAGGCGGTGGGCAGCGTGCGGGCGGAGGCGGGCGCAGACCTCTCGCTGGAAAGCTCCGGCATCGTCGCCGCGCTCAATTTCAAGTCAGGCGACGAGGTGAAGGAGGGCCAAGTCCTGCTTCAACTGCGTAACGAGCAGGAACTGGCGAACCTCGAGGCGCTGAAGGCGACCGCAAATGTGAGCGCCATCATCCTCAACCGTGACCAGGAGCAGTTGAAGATCCACGCGGTCAGCCAGGCCACCATCGACAGCGACACCGCCAACCTGAAGAAGGCGCTCGCCCAGGTGGCCGAGCAGCAGGCGGTGGTGGACAAGAAGACCCTGACCGCGCCCTTTTCCGGCCGGCTCGGTATCCGTTCCGTGGATCTCGGCCAATATGTCAGCGCAGGCACGGCGGTGGTCACCCTCCAGTCGCTGAACCCCATCTTCATCGACTTCTATCTGCCCCAGCAGGCGCTGGCCGAGGTGCGCACCGGCCAGACCGTGAAGGCGAGCGTCGACACCTATCAGGGACAGGCCTTCGAGGGCACCATCACGGCCATCAGCCCCAAGGTGGATTCCACCTCCCGCAACGTCCAGGTGCGGGCTGAATTCCGTAACGATGACCATCGGCTGGTGCCCGGCATGTTCGCCACGGTGGAAGTGTCGGTCGGCTCGCCGAGCCCCCTCGTGACGGTGCCTCAGACCGCCATCACCGCCAATCCCTATGGCGACATCGCTTTCGTGGTGGAGAAGAAGGAGGGCTCGGCCACGGGCCTTGCCGTCCGCCAGGTGTTCGTGAAGACCGGCGAAACGCGCGGCGATCAGATCGCCGTCACCTCCGGCCTTGCCGCTGGGGACGAAGTGGTGGTGGCCGGGCAGATGAAGCTGCACAACGGATCGCAGGTGAAGATCAACAACACTGTGCTGCCCACCGACAATCCCTCACCCTCCATCATCGACAAGTGAGCGGAGGCAGCCATGTCATCCTTCACCGATATCTTCATCCGCCGGCCCGTGCTGTCGATTGTCGTCAGCCTCCTCATCCTGGTGCTCGGCCTCAGGGCCATGAGCTCCATGCCGATCCTGCAATATCCGCGCACCCAGAACGCCATCGTCACCGTGTCGACGACCTATCCCGGCGCAGATCCCGACGTGGTGGCCGGCTTCATCACGACCCCGCTGGAAAATGCCATCGCCCAGGCGAACGGCATTGACTACATGACCTCCACCAGCACCACCGGCACCAGCACCATCACGGTCAACCTCCGGCTCAACTACGATACCGGCAAGGCGCTGACCGAGATCAACACCAAGGTCAATTCGGTGCTGAACCAATTGCCCTCCGGCACGCAGCAGCCGGTGCTGACCGTGAAGGTCGGGCAGACCATCGATTCCATGTATATTGGCTTCCGCAGCGATGCGATCGCTGCCAACCAGATCACCGACTACCTCATTCGCGTGGTGCAGCCCAAGCTGCAGGCCGTGACCGGCGTGCAGACGGCTGAGTTGCTCGGCAGCAAGACCTTCGCCATGCGCGCCTGGCTCGATCCCATCCGCCTCGCGGCCTATGGCGTCACCGCCTCCGAGGTCTCCACCGCGCTCAGCAACAACGACTATATCGCCAGCCTCGGCAACACCAAGGGCCAGATGGTGCAGGTGAATCTCACCGCCTCCACCAGCCTGCACAATGTGGATGAGTTCAAGAACCTCATCGTCAAGCAGGCGAACGGCGCGGTGGTGCGGCTGAAGGACGTGGCCAACGTCACCCTGGGGTCAGACGACTACGATTCGGCCACCATGTTCAGCGGCCGCGAGTCCGTTTACATCGGCATCCAGATCGCCCCCTCCGCCAACCTGCTGGACGTGATTGCCGGCGTGCGGGCGGCGCTGCCGGGCATCGAGGCGCAGCTGCCCACCGGTCTGACCATGGGCGTCATCTATGATGCCTCGGCCTTCGTGAATTCCTCCATCGAGGAGGTGATCCACACCCTCGTGGAGGCGCTGGCCATCGTCACGCTGGTGGTGTTCGCGTTCCTGGGGTCCTGGCGCTCGGTGCTGATCCCGGTCATCGCCATCCCGCTGTCGCTGATCGGCACCTTCCTGATGATGCTGGCCTTCGGCTTCAGCATCAACCTGTTGACCTTGCTCGCCTTGGTGCTGGCCATCGGGCTGGTGGTGGATGACGCCATCATCGTGGTGGAGAGCGTCAACCACCACATGGAGGAGGGTATGAGCGCCCGTGCGGCGGCGTTCGCGGCGGCGCGGCAACTGGCCAATCCCATCATCGCCATGACGGTGGTGCTGATCGCCGTCTATGTGCCCATCGGCTTCCAGGGCGGGCTCACCGGCGCGCTGTTCACCGAATTCGCCTTCACGCTGGTGGGGGCGGTGACCATCTCGGCCATTGTGGCGCTGACGCTTACGCCGATGATGTCGGCCCACATGCTGAAGCCGGTGGATCATGCGGGCGGTGACCTGGAATCGCGCATGGTGTTGGCGGTGGACAAGGTGATGGGCGCGGTGACCGCCGCCTATTCCCGCTCGCTTGATTCCGCGCTGAATTATCTGCCGGTCATCGCGGTGTTCGCGGGCCTGGTGCTGTCCAGCATCTATTGGCTCTATGGCACGGCGCAGAGCGAGCTGGCGCCGGAAGAGGACCAGGGGATCATCCTCGCCCAGAGCATCTCGGCGCCCAATGCGACTCTGCAGCAGAAGCTGCTTTACAACAGGGCGACCTATGAGACCTTCGCCAAGCACCCGGAGACCGAGACGGTGTTCCAGGTGGAGGCGCCGAGCACCAGCATCGCCGGCTGGGTGCTGAAGCCCTGGGACGAACGCAAGGCCACCACCAAGCAGCTCCAGCCCATGATCCAGCAGGAGCTGAACCAGGTGGCGGGGCAGAAGATCGTCGCCTTCCAGACCTCCCCGCTGCCGGGCTCCAACGGCCTGCCCATGCAGATCGTCATCGGCACCTCCGACGGCTTCGACAAGCTGAATGCGGTGGCGGCCAAGTTCCTCCAGGATGCCCTCGACACCGGGCTGTTCATCTTCCTCAACAATGATCTGAAGATCGACCAGCCGCAGGCGTCCATCGTCATCGACCGCGAGAAGACCTCGCTGCTCGGATTGTCCATGAGTGACGTGGGCGGGGCGCTGTCGTCTCTCATGGGGGGCGGATATGTGAATTATTTCAGCCTGGATGGGCGGTCCTACAAGGTCATCCCCCAGGTGCAGCAGGAGGCGCGCCTCAATACGGATCAGGTGCTTGATTATTATATCCGCACCTCGGACGGCACCATGGTTCCCCTCTCCACGGTGGCGCGGATCGAGACCAAGACGGTGCCGGAATCGCTGAACCACTTCCAGCAGGTCAATGCCGCCACTATTGCCGGCGTGGTGGCGCCCGGCATCACCACGGGCGATGCCATCACGGCGCTGAAGGATCTGGCCCAGCGCACCCTGCCGCCGGGCTATACGCTGGATTTTGGCGGCGCCTCACGCCAATACGTGCAGGAGAGCGGCGGCTTCGTCACCACCTTCGCCTTCGCCCTGATCGTGATCTTCTTGTCGCTGGCCGCCTTGTTCAACAGCTTCCGCGACCCGGTTGTGATCCTGCTCTCCGTGCCCATGTCGCTGGCCGGAGCGCTGATCTTCATCAGCCTCGGTATCGGCGGGGCGAGCATCAACATCTACACGCAGGTGGGCCTCACCACCTTGATGGGCCTCATCAGCAAGCACGGCATCCTGATGCTGGAGGTGGCGAACGAACTGCAATTGGAGGGCAAGTCCAAGCGCGAGGCCATCCTGGCGGCCGCGACGCTTCGGCTGCGGCCGATCCTGATGACCACGGCGGCCATGGTGCTGGGCGTGGTGCCGCTAATCTTCGCCTCCGGCGCCGGCGCGGCGTCCCGCTATAATCTGGGCCTCGTCATCGCCACCGGCCTCGCCATCGGCACGCTCTTCACTCTCTATGTGGTGCCAGCGGCATATGTGCTGATGGGGCAGACCCATAAGCGCGAGGTGGAAGAGACCGCGGCGGAGGGCGCCTCTGCGCCCGCGGCATAGGCACTTCTCCGTTACGGGCGCAACCAGGCTCACGCGGTCGCGCAAGCGCACATGGTGGGGGCCGAAGAGGTGGTCCTGAGCGGATCTTCATGGAGACGGGGCGCGAGGGACAACCTTGCGCCCTTCGCACGTCGGCAGGGTATCGGTTGCGACGCTGCGCCGGCACCGCACGGGAGCGGGCGGCCGGGAGAGCGTGCCCTCACTCAGGCCTTGCGTGCACGCTTCTTCTTGACCGGGGCGGCATCGGCCGGCGCCTTCTGGGCGCTGGCATCGTCGCGGGCTTCGCGGGCGATGCGCAGGCGCTCGCTCTTGGCGCGGACGGCCTCGAAGTCGCTCTTGTAGCGCTCCATGGCGCGAGAGACGGACTCTTCCAGCTGGCGGCGATTTTCGGCGCTCGACTGCTGTTTCTGATGGGGTGTTGTCGGTGTCATTTGTCATCCTACCACATCATGCGCCGTAACGTCAGTGGAAGTGATGATCCAGAAAATCAAAATTTAACATGCGCAAGTTATGGCGCGGAGACGGCGAAGTTTCCGCTTTTCGGATACATGGCAGGTCGTGTGCCGCATCCTGCGGCGCGCGGGCGCCACGCGCCGGTGGCCAGATAGCAAAAAGCCCCACCTCAAGGAGGAGGGGCTTTTCCTGATCACAGATCAGATTATCCGGCGGCCAGTACATCCGTGGTCCGCTGGACCAATCAATCAAGCGACCTGAAGGTTTCCAGCCGAGCTCTTTCCGGACTTGTTGTCCCGGACGATGTCGAACTGAAGCTTCTGGCCTTCGGCAAGGCCGGCCATGCCAGCGCGCTCCACGGCGGAGATATGAACGAACACATCCGATCCGCCATTGTCAGGCTGAATGAAACCAAAACCCTTGGTGGCGTTGAACCACTTGACAGTACCGAAATTCATGACGACTTCCTTTCAATCGCGCATGTGTATTCGACCCGGCCTGACGGGGCGAATGATAGTTTAGAAATTGAAGGGAGTTATCGTCAGGCGCTGTGGCGCGCCGAAAATTCAGCCGTCAAATTCAGACAAACCCAACCTAGTGTGTTATTGTGTTGATAGCAAGGCGCGGTTTTACGAAATCGCATCGCGCTCTAGATTTGCGACCAAGGGCGCAATTCGGACTCGCTGGCGATCCGCTCGAACGCTTCCTTCTCGCCTTTCACGCGATATTTCGGCTCGCCTGAATCGGAGGGCATGATGCGCACGATCTGAAATCGCCCGCGGGGAGTCCGGATGCCGTCAATGAATTCGACCCATCCGGAAGTATCAAATTTTGCATTCATGGAATTCAATATAGCACGAAATGGATGAGTGTGGCGCTCATTCTCTCCAAAAATGGCGGCATGGGCGCGGCTTTGCGTCCGTACCCATGTTTTGACGCCGGGTCGGTCAGGATTTTTCGTCCGTGACCACCTTGAAGTTCGTCAAGGTGGACGGACCGAAGGAGGTCACGATGGCCACGTCGGTGGCGTCGCGTCCCCGTGCCATGAGGATGCGGCCGATACGCGGTTTGTTATGGCGGGCATCGAACGTGTACCAGCGATCGCCCAGATAGACCTCGAACCAGGCGCTGAAATCCATGGGCGCAGGGTCCCGCGGCACGCCGATATCGCCCAGATAGCCGGTGCAGTAGCGTGCCGGAATGTTCATGCAGCGGCAAAGCGTAATGGCCAGGTGCGCGAAGTCGCGGCAGACGCCCTGCCGGCTCGTATAGGCATCGAAGGCGGTCTTCAGCGGACTGGCATGGGCATAGTTGAACACGATGTGGCCGTGCACGAAGTCGCAGATGGCCTGCACCAGCGGCCAACCCTTGGCCACATGGCCGAAGGTGGACCAGGCAAAGGGGCTCAGCCGGTCGGTCTCGCAATAGCGGCTGCCCAGCAGATAGATGAGCACATCCACCGGCAGCTCGCCGAGGGCATGCTGGGGCGCGTCGGGGGCCACGTCGTCGGGCAGGCCACTGTCGCGGATCACGAAGTCCGCGCGCATGGTCAGCGGACCAGCCGGGGCCTGGATGACATGGCAGAAATTGCCGAAGCTGTCGTGATAGGTGTTGGCGTCGAGTGGCGGGTCGAAATGCGCCCGGTCAAGGCTGACCAGATCGTTGATCCGCGAGGGATGCACGCTCAGCGTCAGGATCATGGGCGTCGGCTGGGGGCAGGTATAGGCGATCTCATAGCCGGCGTGGATCAACATTTGGGCCTCTGGGGCGGGCGGGCGCGGCCCACCCGGTGCGGGTCTGGTGCGAGCGACGGGCGGCAAAGCCATCGGCGCGGCGGGAAAGGCATCGGCGTCGTGAAGGGGCAAGCCCCGGCCCATCAAGTGCGGCCGGCGGGCGCGCGTTCCGCGCCTTCGCTCCGGTCCTGTGGAAAATCCGGTCCCCTTGCCGGATCGGCGCTGTTCTCCCGCTGCGGGCGATGGCCCGAAGCATGCTGCATGCGCCTTATGGTGCAGACCTACCCCATGCGCGGCCGCTTCAACAGGCCAAATTGCGCGCAGATCCGCCCGTCGCAGGGCAAGAGCAAACATCGAGCCCGCCAAAACGAGCAGATTGGCATGGGAAGCGGCGACCGCTGTCCATCGCAGCGCGCGGTTGGGTCGACCTTAATCCATGTTGTAAAACACAAAAATTCAAAAATGGATTGAATTTTCCGTGCTTCGGATTTAGTATGGGTCGCATAATAATAGTAGATTGGAGGAAAAAGTGGTGCGTCGTCTCATTGATATATCGATACCCCTCCAAAATGATGTTCCGGCTGATCCCCCGGGTGGTCATCCCGTGATCGAATATTTGGATCATCAGGCCAATCTTGCCCGCATGCTCTCCTTCTTCCCCGGTCTGAAGGCCGAGGATTTGCCGGAAGGACAGGGCTGGGCGGTGGAGCGTGTGACCCTATCCACCCATAACGGCACCCATCTTGACGCCCCCTGGCACTATCACCCCACCATGAACCGGGGCGAGCGCTCCGCCACCATCGACGAAATCCCGCTCGACTGGTGCCTCCAGCCCGGCGTGAAACTGGACTTCCGCCATTTCCCCGACGGCTATGTGGTCACCGCCGCCGACGTGGAGGCCGAGCTGAAGCGCATCGGCCACGAATTGCAGCCTTTGAACATCGTGCTGGTGAACACGTCCGCCGGCGCCAAGTTCGGGCAGGCGGACTATGTGGCCTCCGGCTGCGGCATGGGCTACGAGGCCACCATGTACCTGTTGGAGCGCGGCGTCCGCGTCACCGGCACGGATGGCTGGAGCTGGGATGCCCCCTTCGTCCACACCGCCCGCAAATACAAGGACACGGGCAACGCCGCCCTGATCTGGGAGGGGCACAAGGCCGGTCGCCATATCGGCTATTGCCATATCGAGAAGCTCCATGATCTGGAACAGCTCCCGTCCACTGGCTTCACCGTCTCCTGCTTCCCGGTGAAGATCGAGCGGGCCTCAGCTGGCTGGACGCGCGCGGTGGCCATCATCGACTGATCATGCCGGGCGTGGCGGCGTCCGCGCCGCCACGCCCGTTGGCAGTGCTCAGGCGGCTGCGCGGGCCTCCTGCACCTTCACGCTATTGGCCAGCACGCCGATCTTCTCGATCTCCAGCTCGATCCGGTCGCCATCCTTCAGCAGATGGCCATTCTCCAGCCCGCAGCCGAAACCCACCGTCCCCGAGCCGATGAACTCGCCGGCCATGATGGTCTCGTCCTGGGTCATGTGGGCGATGATCTCCTCGAAGGAGAACAGCATGCCGCGGGAGACGTTGTCGCACACGGTCTCGCCGTTGATCCGCGCCTGCATGCGCAGGCTATAGGGATCGCCGATCTCGTCCGTCGTGACGATCCAGGGCCCGAAGACATTGGAGCCGTTGAAGCTCTTGCCCTTGGCTGGGCCGAGGCGGCCGGCCATCTCCACGCGCTGGATGTCGCGGGCGGAGAAGTCGTTGAAAATGGTGAAGCCGAAAATGTGCTCGCGGGCGCGGGAGGCGGGAATGTCGCACCCCTTGCGCGAGGTGATGCAGGCCAGTTCCAGCTCATAGTCCATCACCTGGCTGTAGCGTGGCCACTGCACGGTCGAGCCCGGCGCGCCCACCGCGAAGCGGTTGGTGATGTAGTAGATGGGCACCTTGCGATAGACCTCGGGCAGCTCTCCCAAAGGCTCGGCCGCGATCCGCTCCGCCTCCGCCATGTTCCCCTGGAGGCGCGCCTGCATGGCGGCGCTGCCGCGCGGCGACTGGAGGATGTGCTGGGGGAAGGACATGCCGTCGCGCATCTGGCGCGGCACCGGCAGCGGCGCCAGGAGGCGGGCGTCGGTGAGGGCGTAGGAGAGGTCCTCCTCGCCCGCATGCTTGGCGAACACCGCGCGGGCCTGGTCGAGGGCGCGTTCGCCACCGTCGATCAGATCGAGCATGGAGGCAAACGCCTGGGTCGGGTTGCCGCCCCGCGCCGCTGCCGCCGCCAGATCGAACAGGCGCGTATCGCCGTCATGGACGACGGCCACTTTCTCCAGGCCCTGGTGGACCGCGGTGGCGAGTTTCATGCTTGCTTCCTTCCCCAAAATATAGAACAACAAAATATCGATAAAAATGCCAAGTCAAGACATCTGGTCTGAACATTGGTGACATGGGAGGAGAGGCATGAAGCGCGCACTTGGCGTGATCGCGGCGTCATTGGCCATGGTGCTGTCGGTTGGCGCGGCCAGCGCCCAGCACAAGATCAAGATCGGCTGCACGGCCACCTCGGACTGCGTGTCCGCCATGGTGGCCACCGACGAGGGCATCTTCCAAAAGCATGGCATTGAGGCGGAGATGGTGCGCATCGGCATCAACTCCAACATTCCCGCCGCCATCCTGTCCAACTCCATCCAGGTGGGCGGGCCCACGACCACTGTCTTCCTGCAGGCGGTAGATGGCGGCTTGCCGCTGGTTGCGCTGGCCGGCGCCTCCGTCATGTCGGCGCGCACCAATCCCAATGTGGCGGTGTTCGTGCGCAATGGCCTCACCATCACCAGTCCGCAGGATTTCGTGGGCAAGAAGGTGGGCGCGCCCGGGCTTGGCGCCTATCTCCATGTGCTGTTCGTCAAGTGGCTGATGGACAAGGGCGTTGACCCCAACAAGGTCAATTTTGTCGAGGTCACCTTCCCCACCATGCCCGACGTGATGCGTTCGCAGGCGGTGGACGCGGTGGTCAGCAGCGAGCCCACGGTCACCCGCATGACCAATGCCGGCGTCGGCAAGGTGGCCTTCCGCTATGCGGCCGAACTCGACCGCAAGGAGCCCGTCATCATCTATGCCGCTTCCAAGACTTGGGCGGAGCAGAACAAGCAGGCCGTGGCCGCCTTCCGTGCCGCCATCGCCGAGGGCGCGGTGATTGCCAATTCCGATGAGGACAAAGCCGTGGCGGCGGTGGCCAAATTCACCGGGCAGCAGGTGGACCTGGTGCGCTCGGTGACGCGCAATCTCGCCGACCCCAATCTGAAGCCCGAAAACATGCTCTGGTGGATCGATGTCATGAAGCAGCAGCACCTGCTCCAGGGCACGCCCGACGTGAAGACACTTATCTTTCCCTGAGAGAGAGTCCGCATGAGGTCTGCGCCCGCCACCCCCGCTTCAACGCCGGCAGCCGCGCCGGGTGAGGAGACCCTCACAGCGCGTGCCAGCGTGGCGCTGGAGCGGGACATTCTGTCCGGCGCGCTGGCGCCGGGCAGCCGCCTCGGGGTGGTGGACCTGGTCAAGCGCTACGGCATCGGGGCCACCCCCATGCGCGAGGCGCTCTCCCGGCTCACGTCCTCCGGCCTCATCCTCGCCATCGGGCAGCGCGGCTTCCGCGTCGCGCCGCTCGAGCGCAGCGATCTTGCCGACATCACCCATGTGCGGGTGACGCTGGAAACCGAGGCGCTGCGGTTGTCCATCGCGCAGGGCGGGGATGGCTGGGAGGCGGACATCGTGGCGAGCCTTCATCGGCTTAAGCGCTATGTGGAGCGCCACGGAACGGCCTTTGGCGAGGGGGCGGAGGAGTTCGACGCCCACCACAAGACGTTCCATTCCACCCTGGTCAGCGCCTCCGGCTCGCCGCGGCTGACCCAGTCCATCTCCAATCTCTATGATCAGGCCTATCGCTACCGGCGCGTGATGATGCGCCGTTTCTCCGATCCGGTTCGCTTCGCCAATTCCCACGAGACCCTCGCCCGGCTGGTTCTGGAGCGTGATTTCGAGCCGGCGCGCACGGCGCTGGCCGCTCACATCCGGTCGACCCTGAGATACATCTATCCCGAGGCGGACAAGACATGACCCTTGCCGGCGCGGCCCCGTCCGCCCCCTCTTCGCTCTACCGCTTCCAGAATGTGGATCTCTCGCTCGGCGGGAAGTTGATCCTCAACGACATCTCCATCTCCGTCCGCAAGGGCGAGATCTTGTGCATCGTCGGCGCGTCCGGATGCGGGAAGACCACGCTGCTGCGCCTTGCCGGCGGCCTGTTCAAGCCCTCTCGGGGATCCGTGCTGTTCGACAACGCCCCCATGACCGCGCCCCGGCAGGACGTGGCCATCGTGTTCCAGGACTATGGCCGCGCGCTCCTGCCCTGGCGCACGGCCACGGGCAACATCTCGCTGGCGCTGGAGGCGGCCAAGGTGCCGGCTGGGGAGCGTCCCCGGCGCATCGAAGCCTGCCTCGGCAAGGTGGGCCTTTCCGGCCATGCGGACAAATATCCCACCCAGATGTCGGGCGGCATGCAGCAGCGCCTCCAGATCGCCCGGTGTCTCGCCCAGGAGCCGCAGGCTCTGCTCATGGACGAGCCCTTCGGCGCCCTCGATGCCATGACGCGCCAGTCACTCCAGGACGAGGTGCTGGCGCTGCACGCGGAGACCGGGGCGACCATCGTCTTTGTGACCCATGACCTGGAAGAGGCCATCTATCTGGGCGATCGGGTGGTGGGGTTGCTGCCCCATCCGGGGCGGGTGGGCATCGACATTCCCATCCATTTGCCGCGTCCGCGCAACCAGTTGGCGACGCGAGAGGACCCGGAATTCCTGCGCTTGCGGCGGGTCCTGTTCGACTTCATCGAGACCTCCGAGGGCCACCGTTCATGACGCGGGATCGCCTGAAGGGGCTGCTCCTGCCGGTGGCCTGCGTGCTGGGGATGGAGGTGTGGCTGCGCCTCTTCCCCATCGCCTCGGATTCGCTGGCCCCGCCTTCCGCCGTCCTGGTGGCGTTGGCGCGGGGGCTGGCGGATGGATCCATCCTCACCGCCACCGGCCAGACCCTTGTGGGGGCGGTCAGTGGCCTCCTCATCGGCGGGGCCATCGGGCTGGTGCTGGGCATCGCGCTCGGCCTTATGGGCTGGCTGGACCGGCTGCTGGAAGTGACCATCGAATCCGTGCGCCCTATCCCCTCGGTGGCCTTGCTGCCCATCGCGCTCATGATCTTCGGCTTCGGCTATGCGATGGAATTGTCCATCGTCGCCAAGACCTGCCTCTTCACCACGCTGATTTTCACCCGCGCGGCGGTGCAGGGGGTGGAGCCGCGCCTCCTGGAGGTTGCCCGGGTGCTCCGGCTCTCGCGCTTGGCCACCGTCACCAAGATCATCCTTCCGGCGGCCTTGCCCAACATCTTTGTGGCCTTTCGCCTGGCCGCCGGCTCGGCGCTCGTCGTGGCGGTGACGGTGGAGATCACGCTCAATCCGCAAGGGCTCGGCTATGGCATCATGACGGCCCAACAGGCGCTTCGGCCGGACCTGATGCTCGGCTATCTCGTGTGGATCGGCATCGTCGGCTATGGGTGGAACGCGGTTCTCCTCTTTGCCCAGCGCCATCTGTTCGGCCGCGCCGCTCTGTCGGAGGCGATGCAATGACCGCCCCCTCCAAGGTGATGCAGGGCAAGATCCTCTGGCGTCTCGCCAGCTTCGCCGTCGCCGCCGGGCTTATCCTGGTCTGGCAGATGGTTGCCAATGCCCAGTTCGTCTCGCCCATCTTCCTGCCCGGTCCCGACAAGGCCTGGGCGGCGCTGGTGAACGGGTTCGCCAATCGCGGCCTTGGCGACAAGCTCATGGGCACGATCCGCCATATGACGTTCGGCTGGTTCGCGGCCTCCATCGCAGCCGTGGTGCTGGGCTCGCTCATCGGCACGTCGCGCCGCGCGCGCCTCTATGTGGCGCCGGGGCTGGAATTCCTGCGGCCCTTGCCGGTCTCCGCCATCATTCCGGTGGCGATCGCGCTCTATGGTCTGTCCGAGAGCATGGCCATCTTCGTCATTGCCTTCGGCACGCTCTGGCCCATGCTGCTGGCCACCATCCACGGCTATGGGGGCGTTGAGCCGCGCCTCCTGGAGGTGGCGCAGGCGCTCAATCTGTCGCGCCTGAAGACCATCACCAGCATCTCGCTCCCCTCTGCCTTGCCGGACATCCTGGCGGGCATGCGGGTGAGCCTCACCGTGGCTCTCATCCTCTCTGTGGTGTGCGAGATGGTGGCGGGGCTCGACGGGCTTGGCCAGTGGATCCTGGTCTCTGCCCGCATGTTCCGCGCGCCGGACCTGTTCGCCGGCGTCATCCTGCTCGGGGCCCTCGGCTATGTGGCTGCGACGCTCATCGGCGAGGTGGAGCGCCGTCTCCTCGCCTGGCGCCCGACCCGCTGAGCGGGCGCCAGACAAGCCTCATAAGGGCCAGCCTTACAGAGGCAGGCCTTCGCTCTGGGCGATGGCGATCATGACGCCGCGCATTTCCGCAAGGCCCCGCAGGCGGCCGATGGCCGGGTAGCCCGGATGGGTGGGCTTGCCCACATCGTCCAGCAATTCGTGCCCATGGTCCGGCCGGAAGGGGAGGCGCCAGTCGGCAAGGCCGGCATCCTTGCGCCGCTTCTGCTCACGCAGGGCGGCGCGCACCACGCCCACCATGTCCACGTCGCCGTCCAGGTGATCGGCCTCCATGAAGGAGCCGTCGGGATACTTCACAACATTGCGCAGATGCAGGAAGTGGATGCGTTCGGCGAACCGCTCGGCCATGCGCACGAGGTCGTTGCCGGGGCGGGCGCCCAGCGATCCCGTGCACAAGGTCAGGCCGTTGCTGCGGGAGGGGTGCAAGGCGAGGATCGCCGCCAGGTCATCGTCCGACGACACGATGCGGGGCAGGCCGAGCAGGGGACGGGGCGGGTCGTCGGGATGGATGCCCATGCGGATGCCCACCTCCTCGGCGGTCGGGATCACCTCATGGAGGAAGCGGCCGAGATTCTCCCGCAGCCGCTCCGCCGACACGTCCTTGAAGCGCGCCAGCATGCGGCGCAGGCCCGGCAGGTCGTAGCGGTCGAAGGCGCCGGGCAGGCCGGCCATGATGTTGGCGAGCAGCTTGTCGCGGTCCGACGGGGTGGAGGCCTCGAACCACGCCTTGGCGCGGGTGAGGACCTCCGGGTCATGGTCCGCTTCGGCCCCCTCGCGCTCCAGCATGAAGACGTCGAAGGCGGCATATTCGTCGGAGTTGAAGCGCAGCGCACTGGCGCCGCCGGGCAAAGGATGGCGCAGCTCCGTGCGCGTCCAGTCCAGCACCGGCATGAAATTGTAGCAGACCGTGGAGACGCCCTCGGCGGCGAGGTTGCGCAGCGAGGTGCGGTAATTGTCGAACAGCGGCTTCAGGTCGCCTTCGCCGATCTTGATGGGCTCCGCCACCGGCAGGCTTTCCACCACGCTCCAGCGCAGGCCGAGGGTGGGGTCTGCCGCGATGAAGGCCTTGCGGGCGGCGATGGCCTCGCGCGTCCACACCTCGCCTGCCGGCACCTCGTGCAGGGCATTGACGATGCCGGTGGCGCCGGCCTGGGTCACATGTTCGAGGCGGATGACATCATTGGGTCCCCACCACCGCCAGGTCTGTTCCATGGCGCAAACTCCTTTGGCGCGTCCCGCCGGGGGACGCTCAGATGTCGTTGACGATCAGTTCGGCATGGGTGGCGGCGAGCGTGTCGGCCACCTTCAGCACTTCGGACAGATGCTCGCGCGTGGCCCGCTCGACCTGGGCCACGTCGCCGGCCTTGACCGCCGCCAGCATGGTCTTGTGCTGGGCGATCAGCGTGTCTACGGGCGTGACATTGGGCAGCGAGAGGAAACGCAGCCGGTCGAACTGCACCTTCTCCCGCTCCAGCACTGACCAGATATTGCCCACACGGATGCCATCCGCGAAGGCGCGGTGGAAGGCATCATCAGCCAGGGTAAAGCGAGCGGCGGCGTCACGAGCGGCCTCCTGCTCGGCGAGCGCCTCCTCAAGGCGGACGAGGGTGGCCGGCGAGAGGCCGCTTTCCGCGGCCTGGCGCAGGATCGCCACCTCCATGGCCTCGCGCACGAAACGCGCCCGCCGCACGGCGGAAAGCGAAATGCGGGTGATGAAGGTGCCGCGCTGGGGCCACACCTCCACGAGGCCGTCCTCCACGAGGCGCAGCAGCGCCTCGCGCACGGGGGTGCGGCTAGTGCCGAAGCGGCGCGCCAGCTCGTTCTCGGACACCCGCGTTCCCGGCTTGAGGTTGAGCACCACGATGTCGCTGCGCATGGCTTCATAGATGGCCGTGACGGTCATCGGCTGCGTCACCAGGCGCGGCGTCTCCTTCGCTGGCGCGGGGGAAAGGGAAGGGCCGGTGGACATCAGGGGATCCTGCTCTCGGTCCATCCTCGGGGCTGATTGATGATGCACTCTAGTATACAAGTCGACAAGCTGCAAGATGATCCTGCATGCCCTTCCCGCCGCTTAAGGTTCAGGCCCGCAGCAAGGTGGAAAGGAAGGTGGTCGCTTGCGGCGAGTTGGGGCGCTGAAGAAGGTTGCGGAAGGCATATCCCTGATGAGACGCCCCGCTTCCAGGAAAAGGACGCTTTGGGACCCTTTACGGCGCGGGGCGCCTCACTGGCCATGCACGGGGCGCGATTCTCCTTTGTGGCGCCCGGCCCTATAGCTTGAGCGAATGCCCGCGTAGCGGGGCGATTCGCAAACAGGCTCGGGCACTTCTGCGGCGGGATATCCCGGCGCAGAGGCGCGTCGTGGCAAGGCCGATGCCGCGGAACCGGAAGCCGCAAGGGGCAGAGGAAACGTCATGTCGCTTTTCGCCAAGCTGAAGCAGCGGGCCGCAGAGAACAGGCCGGTGCGCGTGGGGCTCATCGGGGCCGGCAAGTTCGGCTCCATGTATCTGTCCCAGGCCGAGCGGGTGCCCGGCGTCCACCTCATCGCGGTCGCCGACCTCTCTCCCGCCCGTGCGTGTGCTTCGCTCGCCCGTGTCGGCTGGGCCGCCGAGCGGCTCGCCGCCCGGTCGCCGGAGGAGGCGGCAAAGGCCGGAACCACCTTCGTCACCGACGATGCGGACGGCATGATCGCCAGCCCCTTCGTCGACATCGTCATCGACGCGACCGGCAGCCCGGCGGCGGGTATTCATCATGCGCTCCAGGCCTTTGCGGCCAAGACGCACATCATCATGGTGAATGTGGAGGCCGACGTGCTCGCCGGTCCGCTCCTGGCGCGGCGGGCGGCGGAGGCGGGCGTGATCTATTCCATGGCGGCCGGCGACCAGCCCGCCCTTATCGCCGAAATGGTGGACTGGGCGCGCACCATCGGGCTTGAGGTGATCTGCGCCGGCAAGGGCACTAAGTATCACCCCGTCTATCACGCCTCCACGCCCCAGACGGTGTGGGGCCATTACGGCTTTTCCGACGCCCAGGTGGCGTCAGGCGATTTCAATGCCCAGATGTTCAACTCGTTCCTCGACGGCACCAAGTCGGCGCTGGAGATGGCGGCGGTGGCCAATGGCTGCGATCTCGTTCCCCCCAGCGACGGCCTGCTCTTCCCGCCCTGCGGCGTTGACGATTTGCCCCACATCCTACGCCCCATGAGCGAGGGCGGCGTGTTGGAGCGGCGGGGCACGGTGGAGGTGGTGTCCTCCATCGAGCGGGATTTCCGCCCCGTGTTTCGCGACTTGCGCTGGGGCGTGTTCGCCGTGTTCGAGGCGCCGAGCCCCTATGTGCGGGAGTGCTTTGGCCAATATGGCCTGAAGACCGACGCCTCGGGGCGCTATGCGGCCATGTATAAGCCCTACCATCTCATCGGCCTGGAGCTGGGGCTTTCGGTCGCCAGCATCGCGGTGCGCGGCGAGGCGACCGGCGCCACCGGCGACTGGCGGGGCGATGTGGTCGCCACCGCCAAGCGCGACCTGAAGGCCGGCGAGACCTTGGACGGCGAGGGCGGCTACACCGTCTATGGCAAGCTGGTCCGCGCGCCCGATGCGGTGCGGCTCGGCGGCCTGCCCATTGGCCTTGCGCATCATCTGGTGCTGAAGAGCGACGTGCCGGCGGGGCGCATGGTTTCCTGGGCCGACGTGGAGTTCGACCCTACGAAGGAGGCGATCCGCGTCCGCCGCGCGCAGGAGGCGCTGTTCGCGGCCGAATGGGGCCTTGTGTGAGCGCCGGATGCGGCGCCCGCCCGGCATATCCGACGCGGGCACCATCCTTCTACTGGCGGTTCATTCCGCCTTGGTGCTGTGCGAACGCCTTCAGCGTCTCGGCGCGGATATGACCGAAGCACTGGCGCTTGATGTCGAGGAAGGTCTCGGAGAATTGCGCTTCGGGCGAGCGTGGGCGGGGAATGTCCACCCGGATGTCGGCCACGATGCGCCCGGGATTGGCGCTCATCACGACCACCCGGTCGCCCAGGAAGACGGCTTCGTCGATGTCGTGGGTGATGAAGAGGACGGTGGTGCGGAACTCCGCCCAGATGTTGAGGAGGGCCTCCTGCATCATGGCCCTCGTCTGCGCGTCGAGGGCGCCGAAGGGCTCGTCCATGAGCAGAACGCGGGGATAATTGGCCAGCGCCCGGGCGATGCCCACGCGCTGTTGCATGCCGCCGGACAGTTCGGAAGGATAGTGCTTCTCGAAGGCGGAGAGGCCGACCAGCGAGAGGAAGGTGCGGGCCGTCTGCGCGGCCAGTGCCGAACTGCCGGTGGCCATGAGGGGCCCGAAGGCCACATTCTCCAGCACGCTCTTCCAGGGAAAGAGCGTCGCCTGCTGGAACACCATGCCCCGGTCCGCACCGGGCCCGGTGATGGCCTCGCCATCCACCTCCAGCAGGCCGCGCGCGGCCGGAACGAAGCCGGCCACCGCACTGAGCACCGTGGACTTGCCGCAGCCCGACGGGCCAAGCACACAGACGAACTCTCCCGGCTCCACATGGAGATCGAACCGCTCCACCACGGTGCGCCGCGCCGCCCCATCCCCATAGGCGATGGACAGGTCCGACAGGGTCAGCCGTCCCCGCCCCGGCAAAGGAGCGAGGCGGGCGTGGGCGGCAGCTGCCCCGATGGGCGCGGCGGACGGGCTCACTTGGCGAGCGCCTTCTGCAGGTAGGAAGGATCGATGTAGGCGGCATAGCCGGCCCGATCCATGACGGAGGGAAGGCGGCCCTGCTCCTTCAGGAAGGTGGCTGTGGCGAGCACCGTGTCGGCGAACTTGCCGATCTTGCCCGGGGTGCCGAGATAGTTGGCGGAAAGCTGCTCGGAGCAGGGCACCATTGTGGTTCCCTTCATCATCCGCTCCGCGTCATCGGCGGGCAGGGACAACTCCTTGGCGATGATCTCCACCGTCTCCTTGGGGTGCTTCAGCCAGTAGTCGATGCTTTCGCATTCCGCCTTCACATAGGCGACCACCTGATCCGGATACTTGGCCGCGAAGTCGTTCATCACCACGCCCACGTCCCAGGTGGGATAGCCGCGCTTGGCCATCTCGCCGCTGGTGAGGAAGATCTCGCCGCCATTCTTCACGATCTTGTCGAGATTGGGCTCCCAGATCCAGGCGGCATCGATGTCCTTGCGCAGCCAGGCCGCCACCGCGTCTGAGGGCGAGAGGTCGATGAGCTTCACGTCGGTGGGATTGACGCCGGCCTCACGCAGGGCGGCGATGAGGAGATAATGGGTGGTGGAGCCGAAGGGGGCCGCGGCCGTCTTTCCGGCGAGGTCCTTCAGCGACTTGATGTTCTTGTCCGAGCGCACGGCGAGAGATTCCACCGGGCCGAGCATGTTGAGCACGAAGATGCCCTTGTAGGGCAAGGCGCGGGTGGCGCCAATGGTGAAGGGGGGATTGCCCACCCCGCCGAAATCCACCTGGTTGGCTGCCACCGCCCGGTTCATGTCGCCGCCTGAGCCGAACTTCACCCACTTGATGGGAATGCCCGCCTTCTCGTGCAGCCCAAGTGCCTTGGTGACGAGCTGGGCATTGACCAGATTGAGATAGCCGATGGTGATGGCCTCCGGCTTCTGCTGGGCTATGGCCCCGGCTGGCAGCCCCAGCATGCAGGCCGCGGCGAGGAGGAGGGAAGCTGTACGTCGGAACAGGGACATCGGTGTCTCCAGGGCAGGCGGGGTCAACGGAACCGCCAGGGCGTGAGCGCCCGTTCGGCGAGGCGGATGAGGGAGTCGAGGGCCATTCCGGTGATGGCGAGCACGAACAGGCCCATGATCACGATGTCGCCCAGGAGGAATTTGCTGGCGTCCCAGATCATCCAGCCGAGCCCCGCGGTGGCGGCGACGATCTCGGCGGCGACGAGCACGGTATAGGTGAAGCCCAGCGAGATGCGCATGCCGGTGCAGATGCCGGGCAGGCAGGCGGGCAGGAAAACGTGGCGGAACAATTGGCTCGGCCCCGCGCCCAGGCTTTTTGCTGCCTTCACATAACGCGCATCGACACTGGCAGCGGCCTGCATGCTGGAGATGGTCAAGGGCGGCAGGGCGGCGAGGAAAAGCAGAGCCACCTTGGAGGCATCTCCGATGCCGAGCCACATCACGATCAGCGTGTAGAGCGCCAGTGGCGGCAGGGGCCGGTAGAATTCGATCAGCGGATCGAACACGGCCTTCACGTCCCGCGAGAGCCCCATGACGATGCCCAGCGGAATGCCCACCAGGCACGCCAGCACATAGCCGGCCAGCACCCGGTAGAGGCTGGCGATCAGGTGCTGATGAAGGAGGCTGCCCTGATAACCTTCGGTGGCGGTGCGCATGAAGGCGTCCCACACCGCCTTGGGAGAGGGCAGGAAGAGCGGGTTGACCAGGGCATAGCGGGTGGCCAGCCACCACGCCGCGAACAGGGCCAGTGTGGTGAGCGCCGTCAGGATCCGGGCACGGCTGAAGAGGGCGCGCCAGCGGCGTGGCGCCTGCTCCGGCCTGGTGGGTGGCGGGCGGGTGGCGGCGTCCGCCTCTTCCCGGGCTGCATCCAATGCGCTCATTCCTCCACTCCCAGCAGTTCCATCACCGCCAGGGCCAGGATGCGGGTGGCTGCCACCGCCTTGCCGATGTGAATGCTCTCGTTCACGGGCGCCCATCCATCTTCTCCCGGGCCAAAGGTGACGGCCTTGAAGCCGCGTTCGGAGAAGCGGATCGTGTCGTTGAAGGCGTTCTTGCGATAGAGCTTGGGCGTGCCGGTAAGCACCGCGCCATAGGCGTCCGACAAGGCGCGCACCAGCGGAGAGCCTGCCTCCTGCTCCCCTGTCCCGTCGACGAACAGCGCGCCGGGGAAGGGGCGAGCCACGGCCTGGAGCGTGCCATCGTCTGCGCAGGCCGCGTCAATGACGGCGGCGATGTCCGCCATCACGCTCTCCTGCGTCATCCCTGGCAGGATGCCCACCACGCCAAGCACCGCCTTGCAGCGGTCGGGCGTGAACTGCATCTCGCGGGGCTCACCGCCCTGGATGCGCAGCACGGTCACCATGGGGGGCGTGCCGCCCTCATGGGGCGGGGGCGTGTGGCGGAACGCCATGCGTTCCAGCTGGGGCAGCAGTTCCAGCATCTTGGTCACGGCATTCAGGCCCGTGTCCGGCCGCCACAGATGGGTCTTTATGCCCCGCGTCTCCACTTCCACAAGGAAGTTGCCGCAATTGGCGATGGCGATGCCCATGCCCCAGCTGCCATCGGCGGCGGTCCAGGCGGTCGGCTCGCAGACGATCGTGTGGTCGGCCTCAAGGCCGCATTCATCCAGGAGAAAGATGGAACCGTCCGGGCCATTCTTCTCCTCGTCCACCGTATAGACGCATTTCAGCGTGCCCTTCAGCGTCACGCCCGCCACCCGCAGCGCTTCCACCGCGAGCAGGGTGCAGGCGAGGTTGCCCCGTGTGTCCGAGGTGCCGCGGGCATAGAGCAGGTCGCCATGGCGGGTGGGGCGGAAGGGATGGCCGCCCGTCATGGTCCAGGCGGACCAGTCGCCGGCGGGGTAGGTGTCCAGATGATCGTTGAGAATGAGGGAGGGGCCATCCCCCGTGCCCGGCAGGACGCCGATGACGTTGGGCCGGTGCGCCGTGCGGGTCTTCATCTCCACCGCGAAGCCGAGGGCCGAGAGCTTGTCCGCCAGTAGCAGCGCAATGCCTTCCTCGCGCCCGCCCGGCAGGTCGGGGTCCAGCGGATTTTCTGCCTCGGGCTGGCCGGCGGGAATGAGCTCGCAGGCAAGATCGAGCCAGGCGTCTTCGGTGATGTGCACCAGCACCTGCTCACGCAGGGACGAAGGGGAGGCGCTGAGCTTGGGAGAAAGAGACACGGTCATGGCATCCTCAGAGACAGGAATGCCTAGAGCAAGCGGGATGCCACTTTCTTCGATTCTATCAAGTATTTGAAAAGAGATAACAATTTCAAATGCAAAGGAATTGCATTTGAAGCGCGTTCGCCCATTCCGAGGGCCGGGAGCCGGGCGGAACACGCGTGTCCGCTTATAAACCTGTCAATTCAGTTTTACCCGTGGCCTTTTGAAATTAATTGCTTGAGAAGCATGGTTGTCACGCGTGGCATGGTGCCAAATTGCTTTGGAGCCCGCCCGCGTGACCCTTCCCGTCCCTTCTCTCGCCTTGCCCGATCTGGCTGCCGCCTATGCCGGTGGTGTGTCGCCGCGCACCGTGGTGGATGCCATCTATAACCGCCTGGAGGCAGGCCCCCTGTCGCCCGACTGGATCTGCATCTTTCCTCGGCAGGCCGCGCAGGACCAGGTGCAACGGATCGAGGCCCGCAAGCGTGCCGGCGCGATGCTGCCGCTCTATGGCATCCCCTTCGCGGTGAAGGACAATATCGACGTGGCCGGATTGCCCACGACCGCCGCCTGTCCCGGCTTTTCCTACCAGCCAGAGGCCTCCGCCGTGGCGGTGGAGCGCCTCGTCGCGGCGGGTGCGGTCGTCATCGGCAAGGCGAACCTGGACCAGTTCGCCACCGGTCTGTCCGGCACCCGCTCGCCCTATGGCGCATGCGCCAGCGTGTTCAATCCGGACTATGCCTCGGGCGGCTCCAGTTCCGGTTCCGCCGTGCTGGTGGCGCGGGGCCTGGTGAGCTTCGCGCTTGGCACCGATACCGGCGGATCGGGGCGGATCCCCGCCGGCTTCAACAATGTTGTGGGCCTGAAGCCAACCCTCGGCCGCGTGTCCACGCGCGGCCTCGTGCCCAATTGCCGGACCCTCGACTGTGTCTCGGTCTTCGCTTTGACGGTTGCCGATGCGCGCGCCGTACTCGCCGAGATGGAGGGGTTCGACGCGGACAATCCCTTCTCCCGGCCCATCCCGCCGGAACCTGAGGCCGCAACCGGTCCGTTTCGAATTGGCATCCCCCGTCCGCAGGATCTCGAGACGTTCGCCGGCCTCCAAGGGCGCGATTTGTTCGCGGCCGCCGGCGCGCGGGCGCGGTCGCGGGGATGGCTCGTGCACGAGGTGGATTTCACCCCCTTTTTCGCCGCAGGCCAACTGATGTTCGGCGGCGCCTGGGTGGCCGAGCGGCTGGCGGGGTTTGGTGACTTCGTGGCCGCTCATCCCGACGCGGTCCTGCCGGTGACGCGGGACATCGTACTCGGGGCGGCCAGCCTCTCCGGCGCGGAGACGTTCCGGCATATCTATGCGCTCGCGGCTCTCAAGCGTCAGGTCGAGACGGTGTTTTCAGGGCTTGATGCCGTCATGGTGCCCACCGCCGGCGCGCCCTGTCGGATCGCCGATCTCTTGGCCGATCCCTTGCCTCTCAATGCGCGGTTCGGCCATTTCGCGTATTTCGTGAACCTCTTGGACCTGTGCGCCATGGCGGTGCCCAACGGCTTCCTGGCGGATAGTGGTGTTGCCATGGGCGTCACCTTCATTGCCCCGGCCTGGAAGGATGGGCTGCTGGCCCAGATCGGCGCCGTACACCATGCCGCACTGGGCTTGCCTCCGGGCCTTGCGGCGCGGGCAAAGAGGAATGCAGCCTGAGCGTTCTCCTGGGATCAGCTGTTGCCGCCGCGTTCCAGTTCGGCGGCAAGGGCCTCGGGTTTCAAGATGACCATGAGCCCGCGGCGGTTGGTGAGGATGCCGTCCTGCTGCATCCGGCCGAGTTGGACGGTGACCCACTGGCGCGTCGCTCCGATCAGGGCGGCAAGGTCCGCATGGGTGAAGGCGGCGGCAATGAGGATGCCCCGCTCGTGCTTCACGCCATAGGCCTGCGCCAGGTGCTGCAGCAATTGGACGAGGCGCTGCGTCACCGAGCGCGTCCCCAGCATCTGGGCGAAGGCGGAATAGCAGCGGGCCTTGAACACCAGCGAGTCGATGATGCCGATGGCAAGGTCCGGCACCTGGCGAGCCAGCGTCCGTAGGGCCGAGCCGCGCAGGAAGACGAGGCGGCTTGGCCGCATGGCCACCGCCGACCACATGTGCGTTCCGCCACCGAACACGTCCGGCCCGCCCACGAAATGACCGTGCGACCAGTAGGCCAGCGTGATCTCGCGGCCGGAAGGGGCGGTGTAATAGCTGCGGATCTGCCCATCTTCGATGACCACGATGCCGTCATGCCGCTCGCCCTGGGCAAACAACTGGTCGCCGGCCCGCAGCAGCATCTCAACCCCATTGGCCCGCACGGTGGCCTGGTCCGCCTCCGACAGGCGCTCGATCAGGCTCGACTCCCGCAGAAGCGGCATCTCGGCTTCTGCAAGCAGGATCGGTGAATCGAGGCGCTCGTCGGCGCTGCCGGATTTGTCCATGGAGCGATTATGCCACCGGCCCGGCGGCGCTCAAGCGACGAACTGTCAGGGACGTTCGTCCGGCGGGTCCAAGTCGCGGCCGAGGCGCGGGAAAAAACGAATATAGATCAACTCGCTCGCCAGTTCCACCAGGGTTTGAGCCACGATGATGGCCGGCAGGAGCGGCATCGCGCCGGGAATGGCCAGGGCAAGCGGCAGAATGACGAGGGAGTTTCGAGTGGCGGCGCTGAAGGCCACCGCGCGCGCCTCCGCTGCGGTGAGGCAGGAGCGGCGGCCGACCAGCCAGCCGAGGACGGGTGCCACAAGTGCAAAGGCCAGATAGACCGGCACCACGCGCAAGCTGGCGGCGCCGGCCGCCCCCAGTTGAGGCACCACCGATGCCACCACCACGAACAGCACAAGTGCCGTCGCCGGCACCGGAAGGAGGCCGAGGCCGGCCGTCACATTTGCCGTGCCCGTGTGCCTCGCGGCCACCGTTTGCAGCGCACCGGCAAGCGCCAGCGGGACCGCGATCAGCCAGACGAAGGCATGCAGGAAGGGGGCGGCCTGGATGAGGTCGCCCGCCGCCCTGCCCAGGAACAAGCTGAGATAGACTGGCAGCAGCGCCATCTGTGCCACCAGGAGCAAGGGCGTCGCGGCCAGCAGTGCGCGGGCATCGGCGCGGCCCAGATGGGCGAAGGTCACCACATAGTCGATGCAGGGCGAAAGCAGTACCAGGAGAACGCCGAGGCGGACGAGCGGTTCGTCCGGCACTAGCTGCAGCAGGGCAGCCACCAGGAGCGGCACCAGGACGAAATTCGCAACACCCAGTGCCAGGAGGAAACGTCGGTGCGCAAAGCTCCGGCCAAGCTCGGAAAGCGGCACCTGGAGGAAAGTCGCGAACAGCATCACCGCTAAGGCAGGCGTGAGTGCCGCTTCCAGCCTCATAGTGCCAGGCAGCGCCGTGGCCGCCAGCGCACCGACGAGCATAGCGGCGAAGTAGAGCCCTACTTGTCGGGCTTCCAGAACGTCACGCAAATGGGCCATGGCAAAACGATCTCGCAACAATCTCCCGGTTTAGGAGCGCCCTGGCGGCTCGGCAAGCAGGCCCTGCTCCGGGGGGACGGTTGACGACCGATAATATCTGACTACAGTCAGATGATGCACTTTGATCCTATCTCCCGCATCCGCCGTTTCAACCGCGTCGTCACTGCACAGGTTGGGGCCCTGGACACCTCCTTCCTGGGTCGGGGCCGGCCGCTGGGCGCGGCACGAGTGCTCAATGCCATCGGGCAGGGACAATCGGACGTGCTGGCCATCCGCACGGCGCTGGGCCTGGATTCCGGGCTCATGAGCCGTCTCTTGCGCGCGCTGGAGGAGGAAGGCCTCATCGAGACCACACCCCATCCCGAGGATGCCCGCCGCCGCGTTGCGCGCCTGACGCCGGCGGGGCAAGCGGAATTCGAGGCCTATGAGCGTTTGTCCAATGCGCAGGCGGAAGGATTTCTCTCCCGCCACGCCCGGCCGGATGAACTGCTGCGCGCCATGGACCTGGTCGCAACCGCTTTGGGACGGGCGCAGATCACGCTGGAGGAGATGGACCCGCGCAGCCCGCCGGCCGTGAATTGCCTCGCGCACTATTATGAGGAACTGGGGCGCCGCTTCCGGACCGGCTTCGATGTGACGCTCTCCTGCGACCCCCAGGCCGGCGACATGATGCGCCCGCGCGGCGTCTTCCTGGTGGCCATGTCCGAGCGACTGCCGGTGGGCTGCGTGGGCCTCAAAGGGAGCGGCGGGGAGATTGCCGAAATCAAGCGGCTGTGGGTGGCACCCTCGGCGCGCGGCATCGGGCTGGCCCATCGCCTCATGGCGGGAGCGGAAGCGGTGGCGCGGGAACTGGGCATCACAGTCCTGCGGCTCGATACCAACAGCGCGCTTCCGGAAGCGCAGAACCTTTATCGCTCCACCGGCTGGCAGGAGATCCCGCGCTTCAACGACGATCCTTACCCCGACACGTTTTTCGAGAAGCAGATCTGACCGCTCCGTTCAGAAGCGCTGCGGCACCAAGTGGCGGGCATAATCCGCCTCCACATAGCCGTCGGGCTTCTGGCGCTTGGGCAGTTCGATCTTCTCGCGCGGCACCTCGCCATACGGGATCTTGGAGAGCATGTGCGAGATGATGTTCAACCGGACGCGCTTCTTGTCGTCCGAATGGGCCACATACCAGGGCGCCCATTCGGTGTCGGTGGCCGCGAACATGGCGTCGCGGGCGCGGGAATAATCATACCAGCGCGCATAGGATTCCAGGTCCATGGGCGAGAGCTTCCAGATCTTGCGCGGATCGTCGATGCGCTGCTCCATGCGCCGGGTCTGTTCTTCCGGCGAGACCTCCAGCCAGTATTTCAGGAGGATCACGCCGGAATCCACGATGGCCTGTTCCACATAAGGAACGGTCACCAAGAAGTCTTCTGCCTGCTCTTCCGAGCAGAAGCCCATCACTCGCTCGACGCCGGCGCGGTTATACCAGGAGCGGTCGAAGATCACGATCTCACCCGCCGCCGGCAGATGCGGCAGGTAGCGTTGGATCAGCATCTGCGACTTTTCCCGTTCGGTGGGCGGGGGCAGGGCGATGACGCGGAAGATGCGCGGATTCACCCGCTCCAAGATCGCCTTGATGACGCCCCCCTTGCCGGCGCCATCTCGCCCCTCGAAGACGATGCAGACCTTCAGCCCCACATGGCGAGCCCACAATTGCAGCTTCACCAATTCCCCGTGCAGGAGCGTGAGATGGTCCTCATATTCCCTGCGCTTCATGCGCTCCGATGTGGCCATGCAGGCCTCCCGTCCCTGTTGTGATTGTTTCCCCCTTGGCGCCCGGAGGTGTCGTCACGCCCAATTCAGGAACATGCCCACATCGCCCGGCATGCCGCCGGGCCAGTCGATGATCATGGCCTTGAGCTTGTAATTGGCGGGCCGGAGATAATCGCGCCACAATTCATAGGCTTGGCGGGGCCGGCCGATGAGCGTTTCGGGCCAGCCTTCTTCCGCATTGTTGATGGCGCGCCCCTTGTCGGTGCACAGGGTGTTGGGAAAGCGCATGACCATCAACTCGGTGTCGCCCCGCTGGGCGGCGATCCGCAGCTTGGTCTGCAAGTCCTCCGCGATCTGCGCGAGCAGCTCGGGTGTCAGCGCCAGCGGTTCGGACAGGGTCTTTGTCAACTCGGCGCGGGCCCTGTCCGCGCGGTCCATGGCTGCGATCTCGGAATTGAGCTTGGCGGCTTCCAGCTCCTGCATATAGACGCGCAGGTCGCCCGCCGACATGAAGGTCTCGTCGCCGAGATGGGCATGCGGCTGGTGGGAGTCGGTTGTGATGTTCATGGCGTGGCCCCGTGCTGGGTCTTGGCTGCACGGCCACGCTCATACGGCGGACCCGATCTGTCCTTGCGCCGGATCAAGGGCGTCAGGCGACACCGGTCAAGCTGGCGCCTCCGATCAGGCCATGATGCTGAGCCCGCCATCCACGTAAAAGGTTGTGCCCGTCAGGCGCCGGGCGAAGGGCGTGGCCAGGAAGGCGGTGGTCAGGCCCACATCGTCGATGTCCACCAGTTCGCCGATGGGCGCGCGCTGGATGGCAGAGTTCAGCAGGTGGTCGAAGTCCTTCAGGCCAGAGGCGGCGCGCGTCTTGAGGGGACCGGGCGAGACGGCGTGGACGCGAATCTCCCGATGACCCAGCTCATAGGCGAGGTAGCGCACCGCGCTCTCCAGCGCCGCTTTCACCGGCCCCATGAGATTGTAGTTCGGCACCACCTTGTCGGCGCCGTGATAGCTCATGGCGATGAGCGTGCCGCCCGCCGGCATAAGTGGCTCCGACAGGCGCGCCATGCGGATGAAGGAATGGCAGGACACGTCCATGGCCAACTTGAACCCCTCCGCGGAGGAATCCACCAGGCGCCCCTGGAGATCGTCCCGGGGGGCGAAGGCAATGGAGTGGAGGGCGATGTCGAGCCCGCCCCAGGTCGCGCGTACCTCGTCGAATACCGCTTCCATCTGGCCCGGCTGGGTGACATCGCAGGGGGCGAGGATGGTCGCCTCCAACTCCTGCGCCAGCGGCTCCACGAAGGGGCGGGCCTTGTCGTTCAGGTAGGTGATGGCCAGCTCCGCGCCCAGCCGGCGGAAGATGCGGGCGCAGCCATAGGCGATGGAATGCTCGTTGGCGATGCCGAGCACGAGGGCGCGCTTGCCCTTCAGCGCGGCACCCAGCGCGGCCTCGTCAGTCAGGCGGTCGGGCGGCGTCTCACGCATTGCGGCGGCCTTTCGGCAGGGGAAAAGGGGGACGACGCTCTGCCCTCAGGAGGCCAGGAGCGCACGCATTTCGCGGACGATGGTCCATTCCTCGTCGGTGGGGATCACATAGGCCTGCGGCCCGTCCCCGCGGGTGATGCAGGTGGCCCCGGCCGCATTGGCTTCCGGGTCCAACTGGAAGCCGGCCCAGCGGGCGGCGTTCACCACCTCGGCGCGGGTGGCGGCGTCGTTCTCGCCGATGCCGGCGGTGAAGACGAGGGCATCAAGGCCGCCGAGGCCCGCCACCAGCGAGCCCAGCTCCCGATTGATGCGATAGACGAAAAGATCGATGGCCCGCCGGGCATCGGGCTCGGCATCGGCTTTCTCGCGTAGCTCGCGCATGTCGTTGGAAATGCCGGAGACGCCCAGCAGTCCACACTTTGTGTAGAGGAAATGCTCCGCCTCGTCGGCGCTGAGGCCCAGCTCCCGCTGGATGTAGAATACGACGCCCGCATCGATGGTGCCGCAGCGCGTGCCCATGACAAGGCCGTCGAGCGCCGAAAAGCCCATGGTGGTGGCCACGGAGCGGCTGGCCTCATAGGCGCACAGGCTCGCCCCATTGCCCAGATGGGCGGCCACCACGCGCCCCTTGGCCAGTCGCGTCTCGTCGATGTGGGGAAACTGGGTGGCGAGATAGGCGTAGGACAGGCCATGGAAGCCGTAGCGCCGCACGCCCTTCTCGGTGAGTGCCTTGGGAATGGCGAACAGGCGGGCGAGCTCGGGCTGAGTATGATGGAAGGAGGTGTCGAACGCGGCCACCTGCGGCAGGCCCGGCACCCGGCGGGCGATGATGCGCACCGGCTCCAGGCTGCGCGGCTGGTGCAGGGGCGCCAGCGGCGAAAGCGTATCGAGCTCAGCGATGACCGCTGGGGTCAGACGCACGGCGCTGGTGAAATGCGGCCCGCCATGCACCACCCGGTGTCCAACCGCCGTCAATTGGTGGCCGCCGCGATGGGCCGAGAGCCAGTCGGAGAGATAGGCGAGTGCTTCCTCGAAGCCGAAGGCGCCCGCGCCGGGCCAGCGTTCCTCGCCGACCACCGCGCCGTCATGATCCTTGACCTTGAAATGGGGCTCGGTGCCCAGCCCCTCGAACAGGCCGCGATAGATGCGGTTGGGCACGTCGGCACCATCGTCCAGGAACACCTGGAACTTGAGGCTGGAGGAGCCGGCATTGATGACCAGTTGAACACGCGCCATGGCTCAGACCTTAACCACATTGAGGGCTGCGACCCGCTGCGCCTGCGCCAGCAGCGAGGCGACCGCGCAGGAGGCAAGTCGCGTGGTGCGCGAATCTGCCCGGCTGGTGAGGATGATGGGCACCCGGGCACCGAGCACGATGCCGGCGGCATCCGCCGCAGCCAAGAAGGTGAGGCTCTTGGCCAGCATGTTGCCGGACTCAAGATCCGGCACCACCAGCACATTGGCACGGCCCGCAACGGGCGAGCGAATATGCTTGATTTCCGCCGAGCCCAGATCCACCGCATTGTCGAGGGCAAGCGGCCCGTCGACGATGCCGCCGGTGATCTGGCCGCGATCGGCCATCTTGCAGAGCGCGGCCGCCTCGATGGTGGAGGGCACCTCGGGATTGACCGTCTCCATGGCGGAGAGGATGGCTACGCGCACTTCCTGGAACTTCAAGGCGTTCGCAAGGTCGATGGCGTTCTGGATGATGTCGCGCTTCTGCGCCAGGTCCGGCGCGATATTGACCGCAGCATCTGTGATGATGAGCGGCTCGGGGTGGGAGGGCACATCCATCAGAAAGCAATGGCTGATGCGTCGCTTGGTGCGCAGCCCGGTCTCGCGGGCCACCACGGCAGCCATCAACTCGTCGGTGTGGAGCGAGCCCTTCATCAGGGCCTCGGCCTCGCCCGCGCGCACCAGCGCCACGGCCTTGGCAGCGGCGTCGTCGCTGTGGGCGGCATCGACCACGCGAAAACCGCTGAGGTCGGCACCCAAGGTCGCGGCCGCGGCTGCGATCTTGGCGGCCGGGCCCACGAGGATGGGGGTGATGAGGCCCAGGCCGTGGGCATCGAGTGCCGCTCCCAGGGATGCGTCGTCGCACGGGTGCGCCACCGCTACGGACAAGGGCGGCAGGGCACGGGATTCTGCGATCAAACGCTCATATTTGGTGTGACGGGGCGGTTCGAGCGGCGTGGTGGTCTGCGCCAAGGGCATGGATGTCTCCCGCTTCGCAGTGCCGACTGGTAGGGGGACGAGGGCCGGCGGACCATGACCTGAGTCAAACTGATCCCGCATTGCACCAAATCGGCCATATGGGACACCGAGAGCGCCCCTCGAGCCGCTCAGGGGGGCGTATCCCGGCGCAGGCTGACAGCATAGCGGAAGTTCTCCGCTTTGTGCCAATTGCGCGAGGCAAACATGATCGAGCCACTGATGTCGATATAGCGGCGCGTGATCATGATGGCGGTGACACCTGGCGCAAGCCCCAGCACCTTGGCGGCGGGGAGCGGCAGGGGACCGACTGAGATTTCCTGGCGCGCTTCCATAACCACCTCTCCCGTCGCGGCTTCTACCACCGCATAGACCGGGCCCTTGGGCTTGCTGACATGGGCGAAAAGCGGAGCGAAGCGGGCGTGCAGCAGCACCGTGGCGTGGCTGATGACCTCTTCCGACGCCACTTCCCGCCGCAAGCCCAGAAGGCGAAGCCAGCGGGATCTCGGCGCGGCGCCCACGAGGGCCGCGTCGGCCTCGTCGAGGGGGACGACAGCATTCTCGGCGATCTCGAGCTGGGTTTCCTGGGTGTAGTGGATGAGCTCTCCCAACGAGAGCAGCGAATGCACATAGGAAGCGCGCGGTTGCAGCGCCACGACGCGCGTGGGTGCACCCTGGCGCCGCTCCACCAGGCCGCTGTCCACCAGACGCCGCACCGCCTCACGTACCGTATGCCGGCCGACGCCGAAGCGGGACTTAAGCTCCGCCTCCGAGGGGAGGGCTTGTCCGATCCCGTAGGCGCCCCGCGAAATGTCGCGCTGGATGACGGTCGCCAGTTCCGCCGCATTCATCCCGCGCCCGCTTTCCCCGTCCATCGCGTCGGCCCTCCCTGCGTGCCAGGTCCCCCCTGGGGCAAGCGGATATTAGGGGGATAAACTTATTCGGTCAAATTCGGATAAGTTTGCTGATGCACATGCCAGTCATTGCGGTGCATCATTGAATTTTCAGATTTCGCCTTGACACTTTTGATGCTCTATTCCCATCTTATCCGAACAAGTGAAGCTGCACAGAGCGAGCTGAAAGCCCCAGCCACACCAAGGAAGCGCGCAGCAAGCGCGCCGGTCCCACCGGGAGGACATGGCCGATGACGCCATTGGACGGCATACGCATTTTATCCCTCGAAAGCTTCGGTGCCGGACCCTACGGGACCATGATGCTGGCGGACCTGGGCGCCGAGGTCATCAAGATCGAGAACCCTGCCACCGGAGGTGATGCCTCGCGCAGCATCGGACCGCATTTCCTGGGGGAGGGGGACAGCCAGTATGCGCAGTCTTTCAACCTCAACAAGCGCTCGGTCGCTCTGGACCTGAGCCGGCCGGAGGACCGGGCCGATTTTCTCGCCTTGGTGGAAACCGCAGACGCGGTGGTGAACAATCTGCGGGGTGACCTGCCGAAAAAGCTCGGCATCGACTATGCGAGCCTCTCCGCCATCAACCCTGCCATCGTCTGCGTGCACATTTCCGCCTATGGCCGGGACAATGAGCGGGCTGCATGGCCGGGCTACGATTTCCTCGCCCAAGCCGAGGCGGGGCTCATGAGCATGACGGGCGAGCCGGACGGCCCGCCCGCCCGCATCGGCCTCTCCATGATCGATTATATGACGGGCATCACCGGCATGGTGGGCCTGCTCGGCTGCCTCATCCGTGCCCGCGCCACCGGGCGGGGCTGCGATGTGGATACCAGCTTGTTCGAGGTGGCCACCCACCAGCATGCCTATTCCGCCACCTGGTTTCTGAACACCGGCACCATGCCCCAGCGCCTGCCGCGCGGAGCCCATGGCTCGGTCGCCCCCGTGCAATCCGTGCGCACCCAAGATGGGTGGATCTATGTGATGTGCATGAAGGAGAAGTTCTGGCGCATCCTGTGCGAGCGCATCGAGCGCCCGGACCTTCTCAGCGATCCCCGCTTTGCCACCCAGGAAGGCCGCCGCCAGAACCGTGCGGCGCTCACCGATGAACTCGACGCCACCATGACCACGCGCACCACCCGCGAATGGCTCAGCGTGCTCACCGGCGCCATTCCTGCGGCACCCATCTACAACGTGGCGGAAGCGTTCGCGAACCCCTTCATGCAGAAGACAGGGATGGTCACCAGTGTGCGCCATCCCCATGCGGACGCGCTTAAGGTTCTGTCCTGCCCGCTGAAGATCGACGGCGTGCGCCCCGCCAAGTCCGCTTGCGCGAGCCTTGGCGCGGACAATGACAGTCTGCTGGCGCCGCTCCATCGGCGGGAGGAGGCGCGTCATGAAGCTTGAGGGCCTCAAGGTCGTCGACCTCTCCGTCTTCCTGCCCGGCCCCTATCTGACCATGACGCTCGCCGACCACGGCGCCGAGGTGATCAAGGTGGAGGCGCCCAGCGGCGATCCCGGACGGTGCATCGGCTTGTCGGACGGGCCGCACAGCGTGTTCTTCCGCACCGTGAACCGGGGCAAGCGTTCCGTGGTGCTCGACCTGAAGACACCCGCCGGCCGCGCCGCCCTGCTGCGCCTGGTGGATGAGGCGGATGTGTTCGTGGAGGCCTTCCGCCCCGGCGTCATGCAGCGCCTCGGCTTCGCCTATGAGGCGCTGTCGGCGCGCAATCCCCGCCTCGTCTATTGCTCCATCAGTGCGTTCGGCCAGGATGGTCCCTACCGCGACCGCCCCGCCCATGACCTCGCCACCGAGGCGCTGGCAGGCGCGGTTGGCATCACGCTGGGGGGCGATGGCGCGCCGGCCATACCGGGTGTGGCGGCAGCCGATATCATCAGCTCGCTCAATGCCTTGTCTGGCGTCCTGATGGCACTCCTGCGCCGCGAGCGCACCGGGCGGGGCGATTATATCGATATCTCCATGCACGAATCCGTCCTTGCTGCCGTGCCCAACCAGATGGGGCCGGCCATGGCGGAGGAGCGTCAGCCTGTGGCGCAGGAGGAGCGCTCGCTGGGGGGCGCGGCCTTCTACCAGATCTATGCCACCGCCGATGACCGCCACCTGGTGCTTGCCGGGCAGGAGGAGAAGTTCATTCACTCGCTTCTCGGCGCGCTCGGCCGGATGGACCTGGCGCCGCTTGCGGAAGCCGGTCCCGGCGCCCACCAAGCGCCGCTGATCGACCTTCTGCGGGCTACCTTCCGCACCCGTCCGCTCGCCGAATGGGTGCGCTGGTTCGAGGGGCGGGACGTGTGCTTCGCCCCGGTCAACACCTTGCCTGAGGCGCTGGTCGACCCGCAGGTGGCTGCCCGCATGGCCGTCGTGACCGATGGCGAGGGGCGCCGCCATGTGGCGCCGGTCATCCGCTTCCGGGACGAGCCGGCACGACCGGACTGGCGCGCCCCGGCACTGGGCGAAGCCAATGGCTTGCTGGAAATGAAGGCGGCCGAATAGCGCCGCCGGGACGCCGACCCGACAGTTTCAGAGCCGCGCAAAGCGGCCGGTTGAAGGAGGAACCCCAGATGAGCGCATTGTCCAGGCGCGGATTGCTCGCGGCTGCCCTGCTGGTCGGCCTGTCGTCGGCCTCCCTTGCCGCGGATCCGGTGAAGATCGGCATCGCCCTGTCCATGACGGGCAATCTGGCGGATTCCGCCGACCATTACCGCAAGGCCATCGAGCTGTGGCGGGACCAGGTGAATGCGCGGGGCGGGCTGCTCGGCCGTCCGGTTGAACTGGTCATCTATGACGAGCGCAGCGATCCGGCCACTGCCGCGCGGCTCTACGAAAAGCTCATCACCGACGACAAGGTGGACCTTCTGGTGGCGCCCTGGGGCTCGGCCTCCACCGCCACGGCGAGCGCCGTGGCGGAGAAGCACAAGCGGGTCATCATCAATGCCGGCGGTGCCTCCGAGAAGATCCAGCAGCGCGGCTTCCGCTACACGGTGCAGTCGGCCTCTCCCATCTCCGCCTATGTGGAGGGCGTCGCGCCGCTCATGACCAAGCACGGCGCCAAGACCTTCACCATGGTCTCGCGTGACTTCAATGCCGCCCGCGATATGGCAACAGAGCTCGACAAGGTGGTGAAGAACGGCACCCTCACCATGGTGGCGTCGGAGTATTTTCCCGCCGGCACGTCCGACTATTCCTCCGCCATTGCCAAGGCGCGCCAGCAGGCGCCGGATTCCTGGATCTCCATCGCCTATCCCAACGAGGCGATCGAGATGATCAAGCAGTTCCGCGCCAACAATTACATGCCGAAGATGTTCATTTCCAACGGTGTGTCGCAGGAAGACTTCATCAAGTCCACCGGGAAGGACGGCGAATTTGCCATCGGCATCTCCCTTTACGAGCCGGGTGTGAAGACCAAGGGCAATCCTGAGTTCGTGAAGGCGTTCGAGGCCAAATATGGCTATGCGCCGGGCTATTATGCGGGCTTCGGCTATTCCGGCGTCACTGTGCTCGAAGAGGCGGTGAAGCGTGCCGGCACCCTCGACCAGGACAAGCTGCGCGCCACCCTCGGCGAGATGGAGATCGACACCGTTCTCGGTCACTACAAGGTCGATCCGAAGACCGGCGCCCAGCTTGGCGCCAAGGGCCTGCTGATCCAGGTGCTCAACGGCAAGCGTGAGATCGTGTGGCCGGAGGAGCTGAAGACCGCCGACGCCGTGGTCCCCATGCCCGCCTGGGACAAGCGCTGACCTCGCCCTTCGGCCCCTTCAAGCGGGAGCGCTGACATGGCTCATGCTCAAACGGCCCATACTGAAACGCAGCCCGAACGCCCCCTCGCCGGCATTCGCGTGGTCGAGGTGGCCAATTTCATCGCCGGCCCCTTCTGCGCGACACAGATGGCCGAGTTCGGTGCCGAGGTCATCAAGCTGGAACTGCCAGGCGTGGGCGATGCCCTGCGCCGCTTCGGCTCGCTGACCCCGTGCGGCGATAGCCTTCCCTATCTCTCCGAGGCCCGCAATCGTCTCAGCGCCACGCTGGATCTGCGCAAGCCAGAGGGGGCTGAGCTGCTGAAGCAACTGGTGGCCACCGCCGACGTTCTGGTGGAGAATTTCCAGCCCGGCACCATGGAAGGCTGGGGGCTCGGCTATGACGTGCTCTCCGCCATCAATCCGCGCCTCGTCATGGTGCGCATTTCCGGCTACGGCCAGACCGGCCCCTATAGCCGCAAACCTGGGTTCGGCCGCATTGGCAATGCCTTTGGCGGCCTGTCCTTCCTCGCCGGCTATCCTGACCGGGCGCCGGTAACGCCAGGCTCGGCCACCATCGCCGATTATCTGGCGGGTCTTTACGGCGCCTATGGCGCGCTCCTGGCCTTGCGCTCGCGGGACAAGAGCGGGCGCGGACAGGTGGTGGATATCGGTCTCTACGAGCCCATCTTCCGCATCCTCGACGAATTGGCCGGCGCCTATCACGCCTTTGGCTATGTGCGCGAGCGCATGGGGCCGGGCACGGTGAATGTGGTGCCCCATAGCCACTATCCCACCGGAGACGGGCGCTGGGTGGCCATCGCATGCACTGGCGACAAGATCTTCGCCCGCCTCGCGCAAGCCATGGGCGAGCCGGAGTTGGCGGCGCCCGACCATTGGGGGCCGCTCGCCGCCCGCGAGCGTGACCGCGCCGAGGTGGATGCGGTAGTGACGAAATGGACGCTGGCCCATGCGCGCCAGGAGGTCATCGATCTGTGCGGGCAGTATGAAGTGCCATGCGGCCCGGTGCATTCCATTGACGAGATCTTCGAGGATCCCCAGTTCCGGGCGCGCGGCAACATCGCCTTCGTGGACGATCCCCGGGCCGGCCGTCACGCGGTGCCCAACGTGGTCCCGCGCCTCGTGGGGACGCCCGGGGGCATCGATCATCTGGGACCATCACTCGGCGCGGACAATGGCCGCGTGTGGGGCGACATGCTGGGCCTTCCGGCCGACGCGCGCGCGGCTCTCATGGCACGGGGAGTGATCTGATGCCGGTGCTCGAGCTCCTGGTGGGCGGTGTGCTGCTGGGCGGCCTCTATGCCCTCATGGCCTGCGGCCTCAATCTCATCTTCGGCGTCATGCGGGTGGTCAATTTCGCCCATGGCGAGTTCATGGCGGTGGGCGCGCTCACCACCGTGTCGCTGGTGGCGGGGGCGCATTTGCCCTTCGCGGTGGCCATCGTCGTGGTCCCATTGCTCACCGCCCTGATGGGTTTTGCCTTCCAGCGCGTGATCCTGCGGCGCCTGGTGGACGGGCCGATGATCATGTCGCTGCTCGCCACCTTCGCCCTCTCCACCATCCTGGTGAACCTGTCGATCCTCATCTGGGGAGGCGGCTATCGCGGCCTGCCCGGGGTGTTGGGCGGGTCCGTGCGGGTGCTGGGTGTGGATGTCTCGCTCTCCCGCCTCGTCGCCTTTGCCGGGGCGCTGGCCGTCAGCCTCGGGGTCTGGTGGTTCCTCTCCGCCACGCGGTTCGGGCGTGCCATCCGTTCGGTGGCGCAAGCGCCAGAGCTGGCCACCATTTCCGGCATCTCCATCGAGCGCGTGCGCACGGCCACGTTCGCGCTGGGATCGGCCATGGCGGGGCTTGCCGGCGTGCTGCTGGCGCCGGCCTTCGCCTCCGATCCGCAACTGGGATCCCGGTTCATGATCAAGGCCTTCGCCGTCATCATCGTCGGCGGCATGGGCAGCTATCCCGGCGCGCTGATGGCCGCGATCCTGCTCGGCGTCGTCGAGGTGTTCGGCAGCTACGTGGTCGGTCCGGTCATCGGCTCGGCTCTCCTGTTTCTCATCATGCTCGCAGCGCTGCTCATCCGGCCGCGCGGCCTGCTCGGCGTGGGGATGCGCGTATGAGATCGCTGGCTTTGATCGCCTTCGCCGCGCTGGCGGCGCTCGTCCTGCCTTTTGTCGGCAGTGACTATGCCCTGTCCTTCGGTGTGCAGCTTCTGATGTTCACCGCACTCGCCTATTCATGGAATCTCATCGGCGGCTATGCGGGCTATACCCATTTCGGTCAGGTGGCCTTCTTCGGCTTCGGTGCCTATGTGGGTGCCCTGGGCATGGGGGCGGGCTGGAATTGGCTTCTGGCCGCCGTCGTCGCCGGCGCCAGCGGGCTCCTTCTGGCTCTGCCGCTCGGCTTTGCCATGCTGCGCCTTCGGGGGCCCTTCTTCGCCATCGGCATGTTCGGCATGGCGCGGGTGTTTGAGAGCTTCGCCCTCGGCTTTGACGGCATCACCGATGGCGGCACGGGTCTCTATCTCACCCCGCTCTCCGACCTGAAGCAGGTCTATGCTGCCTTTGCCGTCCTTGCGGTGGGCCTTCTCTTCCTCACCTGGCGGCTCGACAATTCGCGACTCGGCCTGCAATTGCTTGCCATCCGCGAAGATGAGACAGCCGCCGAGGCCATGGGCATTCGCACCAGCCGCCTGAAGATCGGCATCTTCGCCGCCTCGGCGGTCGCGCCGGCGGCTGCCGGCTCCCTCTATGCCACCTATCTTGCCTTCATCGACCCGGCCACCGCCTTTGCGCCCATGACCGAGCTGACCACCATTTCCATGGTGCTGCTGGGGGGCCTTGGCACGGTGTTTGGACCGCTGGTCGGGGCGCTGACCATGTCGGTCATCAACGAACTGCTCTGGTCCCGCTTTCCGGAAATCTACCTGATGCTGGTGGGGGGCGTGATCCTCTTGGCCATCCTGTTCATGCCGCGCGGCATTGCCGGCCTTGCCCGTCGCCGCAGCAGCCTGTTCCCCGTCGGCCGCGAGGGATTGCGCCGCCTTGTGGCCCGCCGCTCCGCCGGCCTGCGCACGGAGATCGCCCTTGGCTGAGATCGCAAACAAGCTGGAGGTCCGGGGCCTCTGCAAACGCTTCGGCGGGCGGGTGGCGCTCGATGGCGCTAGCCTTGCGGTGCCGGCGGGTTCCATCACCGGCGTCATCGGCCCCAACGGGTCGGGAAAGTCTACGCTGTTCAACATGGTGGCGGGCGCCCTGGCGCCCGATGCCGGGCACGTCCTGCTGGATGGTTGCGACGTCACCCGTGCCACGCCTGCCCGCATCTGCCGGGCGGGCGTGGGGCGCACGTTCCAGATCAGCCGCGTCTTTGCCGAGATGACCGTGCTGGAAAACCTCGTCGCCGTCGCCCACGGCCTCGACGACGCGGCGGCGGTGGATCGAGCCCTGAACCTGCTGGAATTGCTGGAAATCACGCGGTTGCGCGACAGCTGGGGTGCGGAGCTCTCTTACGGCCAGCGCAAGCTGGTGGAAATTGCCCGCGCGCTCATGATGGCGCCGACCCTCCTGCTCCTGGACGAGCCGTTCGCGGGCATCAATCCGCGGCTTCAGAACCAGATCGTGGCCCATCTGGTGCGGCTGCGGGAGCGGGGCGTGACGCTCTTCTTCATCGATCACGAGATGCGCATCGTCCTCGACATCTGCGACCAGGTCTATGTGCTGGCCGAGGGGCGCGTCATTGCCCATGGCCGGCCGCAAGAGGTGCGCGAGGACCCCGCCGTCCTTGCAGCCTATTTCTGAGGTGCGGCCATGCTCACCTTGCCGCCCCGCGTGGATATCGTCGAAGTCTCGCCGCGCGACGGTCTTCAGAGCTTCCCGCGCGCCGTGGACACACGGGCCAAGATCGCGCTGGTGGATCTTCTGTCGGAGGCGGGATTTCCTGTCATTGAGGTGACCGCATTCGCCCATCCCCGCGCCATCCCAAGCCTTGCGGATGCGGAAGCGGTGATGGCGGGCATCCGACGCCGGCCGGGCACCCTTTATCGGGCGCTGGCGCCAAACCTGAAAGGCGCGCGGCGCGCGGTGGCGGCTGGGGTGGACGAGATTCTCGGCCTTGCCACCATCAGCCGGACCTATAGCCGCAAGAACCAGAATATGAGCCTTGAACAGGCCCTGGATGAGGCTGTGCGTGCCTTCGACCTGGCGCAGGAGGCGGGCAAGCGCTTCGTCATGGCGCTGGGCATGGCCTTCTGGTGCCCCTATGAGGGGGAGATCCCGGAAGACGAGGTGATGCGCGCCGTTGAGCGGCTCCATGGGGTCGGCATAAGGCGCCTCTATCTGGCTGGCTCGGTGGGCATGGAGGATCCGGTCCATGTGGGGCGGCTGTTCGCCCGCCTCGGGCGCGCCTTTCCCGACTGCGTCTTCGGCTATCACGTGCATGACCGCGCGGGCTTTGCTCCCGCCAACATCCTGGCGGCGCTCTCGTCCGGAGTCACATGGATCGAGGGCGCTCTCTGCGGCATCGGCGGCGGCATCGCCATGCCGGACGCCGAACTCCCGCCAGGAAACTATCCCACCGAGGATTTGGTCCACCTGCTCACCGCCTGCGGCATTGATCCCGGCTTGGATCTCACCGAGGTCCTCGCCGCAGCGGAGCGGACAGCTGGCCTTCTCGGCCTCGCCCCCACAAGCCATGTGGCCCGCTGGGGCACCCGCGCCACCCAGCGGGCGTCCCTGGCGCCGCCCGCCATTGCCCCCGCCAGCTGCAGGGAAACGGTTCAATGACCGCACTCGCCAAGTCGCTTCCCAGCCGGTCCGCGCCTGTGCCGGACACACCAGCGTTGCTCGACCTGCAGGGGCTCACTACGGGCTATGGGGACATTGAGGTGGTCCAGCAGGTGGACATGTCCTTCTCACGCGGGGTGATGACGGCGATCATCGGCTCCAACGGCGCTGGCAAGTCTACGGTCATCAAGGCCGCTGCGGGGCTCCTGCCCGCCTGGTCAGGCAAGATCCTGGCGAAGGGCGAAGACATCACCCGAGAGGCTGGCTTTCGCCGGCTGAAGCGCGGCATCGCCTATGTCCCGCAAGGCCGGATCGTGCTGCCGGAAATGACCGTGCGCGAGAACCTGGAACTGGGCGGCTATATGCTGGGCGGAGACCATCGGCGGCTGCGCTCCGCCATCGAACGCCTGTGCGCCCTGTTTCCGATCCTGGGCGAGCGCATGAGCCAGCTGGCCGGGAATATGAGCGGTGGCGAGCAGCAGATGTTGGCCATCGCCCGCGCCCTCGTCACCTCCCCGGACGTGGTGATCCTGGACGAGCCCTCGCTTGGCCTGTCGCCCAAATATGTGGCCGTCGTGTTCGAAAAGCTCACGGAGCTGGCGCGAGGCGGGCTGACCATCGTGGTGGTGGAGCAGAAGGCCTCCATGGTGCTCACCGTCGCCGACTATGGCTATGTGATGCATACGGGCCGCGTCGCCTTCCGGGGGCTTGCCCGTGAGCTTCTGGCGGACGATCGGGTGAAGCGCGTGTTCCTGGGCGAAGCGCCCGAGGCGGTGGCCCATGCCTGAGACCGCCCGCATGCCTTTCACCCCGCCTTCCGCCGCCGAGACGGTCGAGGCCGCCGTCACGTCCCGTCGCTCCGTGCGCGGCTTCCGTCCCGATCCTGTGGACCTGCAACTGGTGGAGCGCATTCTCGCTGCCGCGAGCCGAGCACCCAGTGGCAGCAACATCCAGCCCTGGTCCCTTCATGTGCTCACAGGCGGGCCGCTGCGAGCGCTCACTGAGGAACTGACCGCCGCGTTTCTCGCGGGCGCGCCGGAGGCGCCGGACTATCGCTACTACCCCACCAATTGGCGCTCGCCTTATATCGAGCGGCGGCGACAGACCGGTTGGTCGCTCTACGCCCTCACCGGCGTGGCGCGCGGCGACCATGAGGCCGGCCAGCGGCAGCGGGCGAAGAATTACAGCTTCTTTGGCGCGCCGGTGGGGGTGGTTTTCACCCTCGACAACGACCTCAACCCCGGCAGCTGGATCGACATGGGCATGTTCATGGAGAACGTGATGGTGCTCGCCCGCGGCCATGGGCTCCACACTTGCCCGTTGGCCGCCATCGGCAATTATCCGCCCATCGTGCGCCGGCACCTCGCCATCCCCGATACGAAGATCATCATCGCCGGCATGGCGCTCGGGCACGAGGATCCCACCGAGCCCGCCAACGCCCTGCGCACCGGACGCGAGCCTGTCTCGGCCTTCTGCACCTTCCACACGGATTAGCCGCTTCGCTCCCCATCAAGCGGCCTTCAAGCAAGGAGACGACACATGTCACTGGCAGTTATCGAGACCAAGAAGCGAATCCCCACCCCGTTCGGTCGATATTTCGAGGAGTTCGTGGTGGGTGAAATCTATGAACATCGCCCTGGCCGGACCATTACGGAAAGCGACAACATCAATTTCTCTCTCATGACCATGAATTTCCACCCTATGCACTGCGATCGCGCGTTCGCCGAGAAGAGCGAATTCGGAAAGCCTCTGGTCAATAGTGGCCTCAGCCTCGCCGTGGTGCTGGGCATGACCGTGAACGACGTGAGCGGCAAGGCCATCGCGAACCTGGGCTGGAAGGAGATCAATCTCACCGGCCCCGTCTTCCCTGGCGACACGCTCTACGCGGAATCCGAAGTGCTGGAGAAGCGGGAATCCAAGTCCCGGCCCACCCAGGGAATCGTCACCGTGCAGACCCGCGCCTTCAAGCAGGATGGCGCGCCAGTGATGAACTTCATCCGCAGTGCGCTGGTGCCCAAGCGCGGCCACGGCGTGGGCGATGCCTGACGCGCCCGATCCCGAGACAGAAAGACCGCAGCCATGAACATGCACGCCCCCGCTCTCCCCAACGAGGACGAGACCCTCATCCTCCAGAGCATTGACCGCTTCCTGGAGACCGAAGTGCGCCCTGTGGCGCACGACCTTGAGGCCAAGGACGAGTATCCTGCCGAAATCGTCGAGAAGATGAAGGATCTTGGCCTGTTCGGCTGCACCATCAAGCCCGAATATGGTGGCCTCGGCCTCTCCACCGTCACCTATGCCAAGATCATCGAGCGGATTTCCTCGGTGTGGATGTCGGTGTCGGGCATTATCAACTCGCACCTCATCATGGCCAATGCCGTGCAGCGCTGTGGGACAGAGGAGCAGAAGCAACACTATCTCCCGCGCTTTGCCACCGGCGAACTGCGCGGCGGCATCGGTCTCACCGAGCCCGATTGCGGCACGGACTTGCAGGCCATCCGCACGCTCGCCCGGCGCGAGGGCGACACCTATGTGGTGAACGGGGCCAAGACCTGGATCACCAATTCCATGTACGGCAACACCATCGCCTTGTTGGTGAAGACCGACCCTGCCGCCACGCCTCGCCACAAGGGCATGAGCCTTCTCATCGCCGAGAAGGGACCAGGCTTTAAGGTGGCCCGTAAGCTCGAGAAGCTCGGCTATCGTGGCATCGATACCTGCGAATTGGTGTTCGAGGATTACAAGGTCCCGGCGGACCGGCTCATCGGCGGCGTGGAGGGGCAGGGCCTCCAGCAGGTGCTGGGGGGGCTGGAATTGGGGCGCATCAATGTGGCCGCGCGCGGTGTGGGCGTGGCGCAGGCGGCGCTGGACGAATCCGTGTCCTATTCCCAGGTGCGCAAGACCTTCGGCAAACCCATCTGCGAACACCAGGCCATCCAGCTCAAGCTCGGTGAAATGGTGACCCGCACCGAGGCGGCCCGGCTTCTCACCGAGAAGGCGGCTGAGAAGTTCGATCGCGGTGAGCGGTGCGACATGGAGGCGGGCATGGCGAAGTATTTCGCCACCGAGGCGGCCTTGACCAATAGCCAGGAGGCCCTGCGCATTCATGGCGGCTATGGCTATTCGCGCGAATACAATGTGGAGCGGCTTTATCGCGACGCGCCCCTTCTCGTCATCGGCGAGGGCACCAATGAGATGCAGCGCATCATCATTGCCCGCCAGTTGATCGCCCGCAATCCAGTGTGAGCGAGGGAGGCGCGGTACGACCATGACCAGCACCGAACGCAGCTTCCTCTTCGTCCCCGCCGATCGGCCCGAGCGCTTCGCCAAAGCGCTCGCCACCGGGGCGGACCTTGTGGTGATCGATCTGGAGGACGCGGTTCAGCCAGACGCCAAGGTGGCCGCCCGCCACCGCTTGGCCGACTGGCTGGAAAGCGCTGAGGCCCGTCCCGTCATGGTACGGGTGAATGCGGCCGAAACGCCCTGGCATGAAGACGATTTGCGGGCGCTGGCTGGCAAGCCGAACCTGGCCGGGCTCATGCTGCCCAAGGCCGACACGGCCGAGGCCATCGCTTCGGTGCGGGCGCACCTGCCCGCGGAGCGGCCTTTGGTGGCGCTCATGGAGACCATTCGCGGCTATCTGGACCTGCGCCGGCTGGTGCACGTGCCGGGCTTGTCGCGGCTCGCCTTCGGCTCGGTGGATTTCTGCGCCGAGACCGGCATGGGTGGCCTCGGGGTGGAACTCGATGCCATTCGAACCGAGCTGGTGGTGGTCTCCCGCGGCGCCGGGCTGCCGCCGCCGGTGGAAGGCGTGACCCTTGCCGTGCAGGATGGTGTGGCGCTCGAGGCTGATATCCGCCACGCCCGGCGCTTCGGCTTCGGCGGCAAGTTGTGCATTCATCCGAGCCAGGTGGCGGCGGTGAATGCGGGCTTCTCTCCAGATGAGAAGGAGATCGACTGGGCCAATCGGGTGATGGCGGCGATGCAGGGCGCCCACGGGGCCATCACCGTGGAAGGCAAGCTGGTGGACCGGCCCATGATCGCCCAGGCCGCCGCCATCCTCGACCGGGCAGCGCGCCTGTCCCGGCCGGTCCTGGCCAGTTGAGCCATGGACAGCCTCCTGGCGGGGCGGGCCCGCGACGAGAGGGACATCGCGGCCATCGACTTTCCTGCGCTCCTGCGTCCCGGCGACCGGATCGTGTGCGGTCAAGGTCCGGCCGAGCCGCTGACCTTGACCCGCCGCCTGATGGCACAGGCCGAGGCGCTACCGCCTGTGGAGGTCTTTGTCGGTCCCCTATTGTCCGGCACCTTCACGCCAGAGACGGTGCGCGTCACGCCGCTTCGCTTCTCCAGCTTCGGCGCCATGGCCGGGGCTGCGCGGCTCTGGGCGGCGGGCCTGCTGGATGTGGTGCCAAGCCATTACAGTGCCTTCGATGCGGCGGTGGGGGCGGGGGACTGGCGCGCCGACGTGGTCCTGCTGCAACTGGCGCCTCCCCGCGGGGGCGGAGGCTATAGCCTGGGCCTCGTCAATGACTATGCGGGACAAGCCGCCCGCCATGCCCGCCTCGTCATTGCAGAGGTGAATCCGGACACCCCATGGACCTATGATGCCGCTCTTCCGGGAATCATCGGCACTCTCGTCCTGGTCGCCGCGCAGCACCCGCCCCTCGATGTGCCGCGCTCCGCCATGGGCGCCACGGCGCAGGCCATTGCCCGGCAGGTAGCGGCCCTGGTGCCGGATGGCGCCACCTTGCAGATCGGCATCGGGGCCATTCCCGATACGGTGCTCTCGGCGCTCTCCGGCCATAGGGAGCTGGGGATCCATTCCGGCGTCATCGGAGACGGACTGGTGGAGCTGATCTCGGCCGGTATCGTCACCAATGCGGCGAAGGGCCGGGATACCGGCCTCACCGTCACCAATGCCATCTATGGCGGGGCGCTCGCGCGTGCCCATGCCCATGCCAATCCCGCCGTGCGGGTGCGGCCGGCGCGCGACACCCATAGCCACCATGTGCTCGGCGCGTTGAACCGGCTCTTCGCCATCAATTCCGGCCTGGAGGTGGATCTCGCCGGACAAGTCAATGCGGAAATGGCCGGTGCCGCCTATGTGGGCGGCACGGGTGGTCTTCTGGATTTCGCGCGGGGCGCCATGGCAAGTCCCGGCGGGCGCAGCATCATTGCCCTGCCGTCCACCGCCCGGGGCGGCAAGGTCAGCCGCATCGTGCCGCGCCTGTCCACCGTCACCGTGCCGAAGACCGACGCGGACATGGTGGTGACCGAGCATGGGGTGGCAGACCTGCGGGGTGCGACCCTCAAGGAGCGCGTCCGCCGCCTCATCGCCATCGCCGATCCGACATTCCGCGAGGATCTTGAGCGCGCAGCATGTGGCGACCAGGGGCGAGGCACCTGATCGCGACACATGGCCGAACCGCGAGTGTCACGTCTCGGATGCCGTCCAGCCCAGTCCCCCCGCATAGCGCCAAGCCATGCGGCCCGCCTCATCCAGCGCGAAGAGGGACAGCCAGCCATTGTCGAACAGGTCTCGCACGCCGGCATGACGCGCGAGCACATCGGCAATGGCCTCCCGCGGTGCCTCAATGCACACGGCGAGCCGGAGCGGCTCGTGCACATAGTCAATGCCATCATGCACCGATTGCCAGGGCAGGCCGGTGCGCAGGAGGCCGCCATTGCCCTCCACCACGCCCATGCCGCCGGTGACGTTGTGCAGGAGCTTGTTGCCGCCGCCGAACACCTGGGGGGCGACCGTCGAGCCGTAATATTGCAGGGAGATCCAACTCGCCACCACCACGGGGGCGGTGAGGATCAGCTCCAGCGTGCCGAAGCCCGCGTCCGCCCGCCAGTCATAATCGTGCAGGAAGGCCCGGCCCTCCAGGCTCTTGCCCGCGGTGCGGGCGCGCGGCGCGGCGATGAACGCGGAGCAGCCCGCAAGGCCCCATTCGGGCCGGGTCTGCGCCCAGTCCCGGCTGCGCTGGGGTAGGTCCGCGCCATCCCGTGCCTGTGGCAGGCGCAGGGCGCGCTCGGTCCTCGCCAACTGGCCGGCCGCCTCCAGCCAAGCCTTCGCCTGCTCCAGCTGCCGCGCATGGGACAGCGAGGGCTGGTCCTCCGCATAGAGGGTCACGCCGTCGGTGGTGGTGTCGTGGAGCGCTGCCAAGAAGAGGGTATCCGCCGGGATCTCTATCCCGGGCGCGAGCCCGATCCGAACCTGTGGATCGTTCAGAAGCTGCGCCAGGAGGCGGGCATTCACATCACCGGAATAGCCCCCGCAGGCGCCGCATTGCAGGGCGCTGGCATGGGGATTGTTGGCGACGCTGGCCCCATGACCCGCCAGCAGGACGATGGGCGCGAAATTGGAGGTCAGCGACATGGCCTTGAGCACGGCTTCCGCCGCTTGGATCCGGGCCCGCAGATCAAGGGCCGGCGAGAGGCGGGGGGCAGGCTCTTCGGTCGCCGCCTTGGAGTTCAACGCCAGGGCATCCTTGGCGAGCTTGCCCGCATAAAGCGGCCCGGTCGCCTCTACGAAGGCGAAGGAGGAGACGGCGGCAAGCTTGAACCGGCCCCAGGCCCGCTTCGCCCGCGCTTTGATCCTGCTGGTCTTTTCCGCAGGAGCGCCCGCCTCTCCCGTGCAGGACCACAATGTGGGTGCAAGGAGCGCCGGCAGCCGCCATTCGGCCGTGTCCGAGCCGAACCGACGGTGCGCTGCCCGCAGGCCGAAGAAGCCGGCAAAGCCCGAGGTGCAAATGCCCGGATCGAGGCTCTCCAGCGCCCGCCGGAACACCTCCGAGCGCACGTCGATGCAGAAGGCGGCCTGAAGGGCGGGCCGTCCCGCGGGGCTTGCCTTGGCCGGCTGTGCCAATGTGGCCGCGAGCGCCCTTTGGGCGGCCCGTTCCGCCGCCTCCTGGAGGATGGTGTCCAGGATCTGGTCACCGTTGGGCGCGAGCGGCGCCGCATGGGCCGCCCGAACCTGCTCCCACCGCTCGGCAACCTGCGCGCCGAAGCGCACGAATAGCGCTTCCTCGAACACCAGCCGGATGGCGAGGAGGTCAGTCAGCGTGCCGTCGGTCCTGCCCTCCCGCTCCGCCTGCCAGGACAGATAGCGCCCATGCTGGGCCCAGCCGCCCAAGGTTATGAGCATCTGGTGGAAATAGGTCTCGGCCGCCTCTGCGCTCAGCCCGAGCCGGTTGGCCACCCGCGCGATGGCGGCGATGGCGTCCTCAGGGGCCCGGGAGACGTGCAGCGCAAAGCCGGGAAGGCCAGCGATCTCCGGCGTCAGGTCGTGCATGGCCACCGACCGCCAGGCCTTGTAGGCGCCCGTGCCGCGGGGGCCGGTCCAGATGGCTTGCCCCTCGTCGAAATAGGCGCCGGCCCAGGTGCCGAACCGGTCGGCGATGAGGGCCGGCCAGTCGCGGCGGGACACCTCGGCCGCAAGATCCGCCAGGGTTGGGAGCGCCTTGGGCGCTGGCGCATCACGGCTGGCCGCCTCCTTCAGCGCCGCAAGGTCCGCTGGCCGGTTCTGCGCCGGGGCATTGGCCCACGCGGCCTGGAGGTCGGCGTCGGTGAGGGCGCCGTCCGCGATCTTGCGCCCATACCAGGTGCGCGGCAGCGTGAGGGCGATGCCGGCCACCCGCGCCAGCCGCGCCGCCGCCATGGGCAAGGGCTCGCCGGCCTGACCGAGGAAGGGATTGACCGCCACCGTCGCATTCAGGGGAAAGGCAGGCGGGATGGCCGCCGAGGCGCGTGCCACCGCATCGGCGATGGGACCGAGATCAACGGGCTTGGGAAGCGGAGCGTGGAACATCTGGTGTCTCCTTCTAGGCGCCGGCCGGGTCAGGATGCGTTGCGGGTGGACCAGCCGCCCAACAGGCGGTCGAACACCGCATTGGCGTAGAAGCCGTTGGAGAGGTGGACCCGCAGGCCCGCCGCCGCCGGGTGGTAGGCCCAGAGCGGGAACATGGCCTGCACCACCGCCACGAGGCCGAAACTGGTGACCGCGAGCGCCATGAGGCCCCATTCCAGCGCCCCCGGGGCCGGCGCGGGCGGTAGGAGGCCCAAGGTGAGATCCACCGCCACCAGTTGAAGGGCGAAATAGGCGGCGGAGGTGGCCAGCGCATAGGCCGCCGTGCGCCGGGTGAGCGCCCAGGGCGCCGCATCGGCAAAGCCCTGCGCCAGCATGTAGGCGACGCCGAAGATCAGGATAGCGCCGAGTGCGATGGCCTGGGGCGACTTGTGGACGAGGCCGAAGCCGAGACCCACCAGCACATAGATGCTCAGGCCCGCCAGGAACGCCCGTCCCACCGCCGCCGCATTGGGCACCGCTACCGGGCCCGGCCGCCGGATCGCCGCCACCCGCTCCACCGCCCCGCCGGAGGCGAGGAAGGAGTGCGCCTTGTAGAGGGAGTGGGCGAGGATGTGCAGCAGCGCCAGCGGGAAGAGCGCGAGGCCGCATTGCAGGATCATGAAGCCCATTTGGGCGATGGTGGACCAGGCGAGCGAGGTCTTCACCGCCGGCTGGGTCAACATGACGAGGCTGCCGAAGAGGGCGGTGAAGCCGCCCACCATCACCAGCACCGCCAGCACGCTCGGGGCCAGCAGCAGGACATCGGCGAAGCGGATGAGCAGGAGGCCGCCGGCATTGATGACGCCCGCATGGAGCAGGGCCGACACCGGCGTTGGCGCTTCCATCACCTCCACGAGCCAGCCATGGGTGGGGAACTGCGCCGACTTTAAGAGCGCGGCAGCGGCTAGCAGGCTCGCGGCGGCCACTGCAAGCCCGCCGCCTTCTCCGAGCCGTGCCCGCTCCAGGATGACGCCGATGTCCGTGCTGCCATAGGCCGCCGCCAGCAGGAGCGCCGCGCCGATGAGCGCGGCATCGCTGAGCCGCGCGGTGATGAACTTCTTGCGCGCCGCCCGCCGGGCGCCGGGGCGATCCGGATAGAAGAGCAGCAGACGGTGCAGGAACAGGCTGGTGGCGATGAAGGCGCCGACCAACTGGGCGAGGTTGCCCGCGCTCACCAGAAGCAGAACCGCCGCCAACGTCAGGCAGAGCCACCCGGTGAACGGGCCTTGGCGCGCCTCACCATCCAGATAGGTCCGGGCATAGCGCACCACCACCCAGCCGATGAAGGTGACGAGCACCAGCATGGCGATGGAGACCGCGTCAACCCGGGCGGACAAGCCGATGCCGAAGCCACCGACCGCGAGGCCCAGCAGCGGGCTCGCGCTGCTCCCCCCCTGAACCAGCAGCACCAGCGCGGCGAGGGCGGTGGCCAGGGCCATGAGCGCGGCGGCCTCGGCGAGCGCTGGACCGAATTTGGGACGCGGCGCCGCGTCCTTGAAGCTGACGGCAGCGGCCAGCAGCAGCGGAACGGGGGCCAGCAAGGGCAGGAGGTGGGCGGGCAAGGACGCTTCCCCTTCGAGGTGAGGTTGAGTTGCCCCCACTCCTAGGCGCAGCGATAGATCGATAAAAATTCATTGTTTCTCTTCTATCGTTCGATTTTATAGAATGATGCGCGACCTCAACTTCAACCATCTCCGTTATTTCTGGGCCGTGGCCCATGCCGGCAGCCTCACCCGCGCCGCCGAGGACCTGCACCTCTCCCAATCGGCCCTCTCCGTGCAGATCCAGAAGCTGGAGCACCAGATGGGCCATGCCCTGTTCGAGCGGGTGGGCCGCAAGCTGGTGCTCACCGAGGCCGGGCAGATCGCGCTCGATTATGCGGACACGGTCTTCAAGGCGGGCGACGAGCTGATGAGCACGCTGCGCGGTCGGCCTGTGGCCAGCCGGCCGGTGCTGCGGGTGGGCGCGCTCACCACCTTGTCGCGTAACTTCCAACTCGAATTCCTGCGCCCGCTGGTGGGGCGCTCCGATGTGGAACTGATCGTGCGTTCCGGCAATATCCGGGATCTTCTGGCACAACTGGAGGCCCATGCCCTCGACGTGGTGCTGGCCAACAGCGCCGCGCCGCGCGATGCGCGCTCCCCTTTCCGCAATCACCTGCTCGACGAGCAACCCGTCAGCTTGGTGGGCCGGCCCCGCCGGACAAAGCGGGCGTTTCGCTTTCCTCAGGACCTGAAGACCGAGCCCGTCTTGCTGCCAAGCCTCGACAGCGAGATTCGGGTCGCCTTCGACCGCGTGGTGGAACTGGCCGGCATCCGGCCCACCATCGTCGCCGAGGTGGACGACATGGCCATGCTGCGCCTTCTGGCGCGCGAGCGGGAAGGCGTGACCCTGGTGCCGCCCATCGTGGTGCGTGACGAATTGCAGGCGGGCATCCTGGTTGAGCATTGCCGCATCCCGGAGGTCTCGGAACGCTTCTATGCCATCGTGACCAAGCGTCGTTTTCCCAATCGCCTCCTCGCCGACGTGCTCGGGATTGCGACGGAGACCGGCCAAAAGCCCTGATCTGGCTGTGAAAACGCCCTCTAGCCGGGACGCCGCAAGGGTGCCATATGGCTTCAACGCATGCCGACGGAGGAGGCACCCATGTCGCGTATCACCCTCAAGGGCCGCTCAGACCTGCCCGAGGCGCTCCACCCGCTTTGGGACAAGATGGAGACTTACGGCGACTTCGCCGATCAGGCGGGCGTGATGGCCCACCGGCTGCCCATCTTCGAGCACACCTGGCGCCAGCTCACCGCGCTGGCGGACGAAGGCGTGTTGTCGAAGCGCTACCTGGAACTGGCCATCGTCACGGTGTCGCTGCTGAACCAGTGCGACTATTGCGTCTCCCATCACACGCCTAAGCTCGCCGTGCAGGGCATTTCGCCCGAAGGGGCGCAGCGCCTCCTAGACTACCAGGACCATCCCGAGCTCGATGCGGTGGACAAGCTGGTGGTGGAATATGCCATCGCGGTCACCAACAATTGGAGCCGCACCCGCGACGAGATCTTCGAGCGCCTGAAGGTCCATTTCGATGAGGGCCAGATCGTGGAGCTGACTTGGCGCACTGCGCTGTGCGGGGCGTTCAACCGCTTCAACGACATCCTTCAGGTGGAATTCGCCAAGCCTGCCCCGGCACCCGCAGAGGCGCGCAAGCCCTCTTTGGTTGACTGACTCTCTTGGTGGGGGCCGGGCACGGGGCGCCCGCGTCCCGTTCAGCGGCGCCGTGTCAGCGCGGATCGAGGTGTGGGGTCGTTCCCAGCAGCAAGAGCACCAGCTCGGCCTGACGGCTGGTTCCGGTCTTTGAGAAGATGCGCTTCATGTGCGTGCGAATGGTCGCCGCCGCGATCCCGAGCCGCTGCGCGGTGTCCTCGATGGTCAGGCCTTCCATCAGCGCCTGCGCCACCTTGGCTTCGGCGGGTGTCAGGTCGAACAGGCCGTGCAGCAGGCGCCGCGTGGGCACCTCCGGCGCCTCCACCGGCGTCAGGGTCAAAAGCGCGGTTCCGCTCGGGAAGAGGTCGTGCGCCTCGCGGCGGATGGGAATGAGATTGGCGATATAAGCGGGCCGCTCCTCTGTCGCGCGGATCGGCAACGACCTGACGCCGGACGGCGTAGGCTGCGAGACCTCGTCCAGCCCGGCATGCAGCAGGGCATTGGCCGCCGGATCGCGCAGGACGAAGCGGTCCGAGCCGCCGGTGGTGAACACGTCTGTCCTTTGCTGGAGCAGGTCATTGGCGGCCAGGATGCGCCCGCCTCTCCCGAGCGAGGCGGCGGGAATGCCAAGGGCCGCAAGGGTATTCACCCGGTCCCGCTCCCGCTGGAGGCCAAGCTGGGCGGAAATCAGCGCGGCGCGCGCCATATGCGGGCGCAGGCCGTCCAGCCGATCGAGCGTCGCGCGTTCGAACGGGGAGGCGTCCAGGGCTCGGTTGAGGTCGAAGACAAGCATCTCGCCCGTGGGCAGGAGGATGACCGATCCCGCCGTCCAGCCGATGCCGTGAGGCCGCAGGAGTTCGTTATAGATGGGATCGTCGGCATGCTCTTCGGGGGTGAAGACATCCAGGTCCGAGAGCCACCCTGCATGCATGCGGGCGAGGGAGCGGGCCGGGCGAACGTTGCGTTCCTGCATGCGCTGGTCGGACGCCAGTTGAAGGACCGGCTCATAGGGGGGTGTCGCCATCCAGCGCATATTTCTCGCGCTGTCTATGGTTATCAGCGCGCCGCCCCAGCATCCAGTAATCGTGCAAAGGTGAGAAATCACTTTTGGCCAGTAAATAGGAAGAACAGAAGCCTCGTAGATGGCGTCTATTAAAGATAGGTAATCTTGAGGTCGATGGTCATGCAAGGGGCATGTCCTCTGCGCAATCTGCTGCCATTGAAACGCACCGCGTACGCACACGGGGACGGCTCGCGCACCCCAAAATTAACGCTCTGGTTGAATTATGCGCGAGGGCGGTCGGCGCGTTCAACCCCGATGTGCCCACCCTGGACTAGCTTGCGGGTTCAGGCGGGCGCAACCATCTGGCAGCTCTGCCCGCCGTCCACCGGCAGGCAGACGCCGGTGATGAAGCGCGCCTCGTCCGAGGCCAGGAACAAGGCGGCGTTCGCAATGTCCCAGGCATTGCCCATCCACCCCATGGGGATCATGGCCGCGCGCTTTTCCACCATCTCGGCGGTGGAAGCATATTGCCCGGCGATCTGCTTATAGATGAGGGGAGTATCCACCGCGCCGGGCACCACGCAATTGGCCCGGATGCCTTGCCGGGCATATTGCATGGCGATGGCGACGGTGGCCTGGTTCACCGCTGCCTTGGTGGCGCAATAGGCGAAATAGGGATAGCCGGTCCAGCGGATGGAGGCGATGGAGGAGATGTTGATGATCACTCCCGTCCTGCGCTCCGCCATGCCCGGCAGCACCGCCTTGCAGGTGCGGTAGACGGAGCCGAGATTGAGCGCCACCGACGCCTCGAAATCCCGCTCGCTCAACTCCGCCGGCCCGCCCATATGGGTCACGCCCACATTGTTGTGCAGCACGTCGATGGCGCCCAGACGCGCCGTGGCGGCCTCGACCGCCCGGGTAACGGAGGCGGTGTCGGTGACGTCCGCCGTGATCGCTTCCGCCTTGCCCCCCTCGCTGGCGATGATGCCGGCGGTTTCCTCGGCCGCTGCGGCATTCAGGTCGATGCAGGCCACGGCTGCCCCTTCGCGCGCATAGGCCACCGCCGCCGCCTTGCCATTGCTCCAGCCCTCGCCCGAGGAGCCGGCGCCGAAGACGATGACGGTGCGGCCTGCGAAACGCTGGCGTGGGGTGGCGGTATCGGTCATGGGCATTGGCCTCCCTTGCTGCGACGCGCCTGAGGCTGGCCGCATGTGCTTTTTGCGCTTGGCTTGGTCCATATCACTGGCGATGTGGGTGGGCAATGATCGCCGGAGGCTGGTGGGTTTGTGGTGTGAAGCCCTGAAAACAAAAGAATTGATCCACTTCCGTGTTCGCGGGTATGACTCCATATTATGGAGTTTAAGATATGAAGCCTCTTGCCGAGGCAGATCGGGAAAGCACAGATGATGCGGCCGGCGCGCAGAGCGTCGAGCGCGCGACGGCGCTGCTGCTGCTGCTGGCGCGCTATCGCTCAAACGGGGCCAGTCTGCGCGACGTGGTCGCCGATAGCGGCCTCAAGCAGCCCACCGCCCGGCGCCTGCTGCTCGCCTTGATGCGCACCGGCCTGGTGGAGCAGGACATGGAGACGCGCCGCTATCTGCTTGGTCCCGCCTGCTATGTGCTGGGAACCCTGGCGGGCGAGCGGTTCGGCATTCATGCCATGGCGGTGGAGGGGCTCGTGGCCCTGGCGCAGGGCTCGGGAGACAATGCCTTCCTGACCTTGCGCAACGGGACGCACGGGGTCTGCGTGCACCGCCAGGAAGGCAGCTACCCCATTCGCTCCCATGTCCTTTCCGCCGGGGACCGGCATCCTCTGCTGGTGGGGGCGGGCAATCTGGCGATTCTCGCCGCACTGCCCGATGACGAGATCGCGTTCATCATCGCCACGCACGGCGCGGCCTGCTTTGCCCGCTATCCCAACCTGACCCGGGCGCACCTTGACGCCGGCATCGTCGAGGCGCGGGAACGAGGCTTTTGCGTCAATCGCGGGGCCATCTTTCCCGGCTCCTGGGGCATCGGTTCGGTGGTGCGGGACGACACGGGCGCGCCCGTGGCTGCGCTGTCCATCGCGGCCATCGAAAGCCGGCTGGATGCTGCGCGCCAGGACGTGTTGGGCACCGCCCTTCTGAAAGAAGCCCAGGCCCTGGAGGCCCGGATGGCCGCCTTGGTGACACCGCCGGCCGCGCATTCGGCGCGGCGCGGTCCACCCGCCAGCAGGACGTGACACATGCCTGAAACCAAAGACACAAACGCTGCACGGGGAAACGCCATGTCATTGCCCTCCCGCCATATGGTCCATCCCGGCCCCGTCGCTGAAGAGCGCATGCCGAGCTTCGGCGGCCGCATGGAGCGGCTGGACCTGATGCTGGAACCGGGCCTGACCTTCTGCGAGGCCATTGCCCGGCCGCTGGTGGCGGCCGGCATCACCGCTGCCGGACTGAACCTCTCCGGTGTCGCCCTCGCCCCGTTCCGTTATGTGCGCCCCTCCTTTTCCCCCGATGCGGAGCATGTGGCCTTCTATAGCGAGACCTTCGAGGCACCCGCGGGCACCCGCATCAAGGCGGCCCGCACGACCTTCGGCTACCGGGACGGCAAGCCATTCGTGCATTGTCACGCCATCTGGGAGGAAGGCGGCGTGCAAAAGGGCGGCCATCTCCTGCCCTTTGAGGCGGTGATTGCCGAGCCTGGACAGGCGATCGCCTATGGCTGCCGTGAAGTGGCCATGGTGGCGTTGCCGGACACCGAGACCAATTTCACCCTGTTCGGCCCCACCGCCGCCGAGGGCGTGCATCAGCCAGACGGTGATTGCATCATCGCCCGCGTGCGGCCCAATGAGGATCTGGTGGGCGCCATCGAAGCGCTGTGCCGCCGCCATGGCGTCGCCGAGGGGCTGGTGCGCAGTGGCGTCGGCAGCATCATCGGCGTTCAGTTCGAGGATGGCCGCACCATCTCCGAGCACCCCACCGAAATCTTGATCGTCGACGGCACCATCACCCCCGATGCGGCAGGTCAGCCCAGGGCGGAGATCGCCATCGAGCTCATCGACACGCGCGGCGACGTGCACACGGGCCAGCTGGCACGCGGGCAAAATCCCGTGCTCATTTGCCTGGAACTGGTCCTGGAACGCACCAGCAGCGGGACGGCGCGCTGAGGCGCGCTGTCAGGCCGTTTCGGTAGCGCGGGACAGCATGGCGCGGGCGCGAATGCGGACCGGCTCGTCCACCATGGCGCCATCCACCGCCGCCGCGCCCTCGCCTGAGGCCAGCACGCGCTTGGCCCAGGCGATTTCCGCCTCGTCCGGCGCGAAGCCGGTGCGAATGGGGGCAATCTGCTTGGGGTGGATGGCGAGCTTGCCGCTGAACCCCAGGGCGCGGGCATAACGGGCATCGCTGGAGGCTTCCCCCGCATCTTCAATGGACGTGGTGACGCCATCAATGGGTGCGCGGCAGGAAGCAAGGCGGGAGGCGAGCACCAATTCCATGCGGGCGGGCAGCAGCGCCTCGCGCACATGGGCACAGCCGAGGTCCGCGCAGAAATCCACCGAGCCAAAGGCCAGCCGTCCCACTGCCGGATGGGCGGCGAGCGCCCGGGCCTCAGCGAGGCCGAGCGCGCTTTCAATCAGGGCGATGATCGGAATGTCCGGGCCGACCTTCGCCGCCACCGCGTCCAGCGTTAGGACCCGTTCCGCCTTGGGCAGCAAGACGGCGGCGGGCTTCAGCCGGGCAATGGCGGCGAGGTCATCCGCATGCCAAAGCGTGCCAGCCGCATTGATGCGCACCAGCACGGGGCCGGTGCTGAAGGAGAGGGTGAGCGCGTCCCGCGCCATGTCCTTCGCGTCGGGTGGTACTGCGTCCTCAAGGTCGAGGATCACCGCATCGGCGCCCGCCGCGGCTGCCTTGGCATAGCGGTCGGGCCGATGGCCGGGGACGAACAGAGGGATGGTGAAGTCGAGGCCGGGATGGAAGGCGGGCAGGGTGCTCATCAGAAGGACCTCGGCAGGCCCAGCACATGCTCGGCCACATAGCTGAGGATCAGATTGGTGGAGATGGGCGCCACCTGGTAGAGGCGGGTCTCGCGGAACTTGCGTTCCACGTCATATTCGCAGGCAAAGCCGAAGCCGCCATGGAACTGGAGGCAAGCATTGGCCGCCTCCCAGGACGCCTTGGCCGCCAGGTATTTGGACATGTTGGCCTGGGTGCCGCAGGGCAGATTGGCATCAAAAAGCCGGCAGGCCTCGAACCGCATGAGGTTCGCCGCCTCCACCTCGATGAAGGCCTCCGCGATGGGAAACTGCACACCCTGGTTCTGGCCGATGGGCCGCCCGAAGACCATGCGCTCCTTGGTATAGGCGGTCACCTTGTCGATGAACCAGTAGCCGTCGCCGATGCACTCGGCCGCGATCAGCACCCGCTCCGCATTGAGGCCGGTGAGGATATATTTGAAGCCCTGGCCTTCCTCGCCGATCAGGTTTTCCGCCGGGATTTCCAGATTGTCGAAGAACAGCTCGTTGGTCTCGTGATTGACCATGTTGAGGATGGGCCGCACCGTAAGCCCCTTGCCGATCGCCTCGCGCAGGTCGACGATGAAGATGGACATGCCCTCGGATTTCTTTTTCACGTCTTCGAGCGGCGTCGTCCGTGCCAGCAGGATCATGAGGTCAGAATGCTGGATGCGCGAGATCCACACCTTCTGGCCATTGATGACGTAGCGGTCGCCCTTTTTCACCGCTGTCGTCTTGATCTTGGTGGTGTCGGTGCCGGTGGTCGGCTCGGTGACGCCCATGGACTGGAGGCGGAGCTCGCCGGAGGCGATCTTGGGCAGATAGCGCTGGCGCTGCTCTTCCGAGCCATGCCGCACCAGCGTGTTCATATTGTACATCTGGCCGTGGCAGGCGCCCGAATTGCCGCCGGCCCGGTTGATCTCCTCCATGATGACGGAAGCTTCCGTCAGCCCAAGTCCAGAGCCGCCATATTCTTCCGGGATCAGGGCGGCCATCCAGCCGGCCTTGGTCAGGGCATCGACGAATTCCTCGGGATAGCCGCGCGCCTCGTCCACCCGCCGGTGATATTCGGCGGGAAACTGGGCGCACAAGGCGCGCACCGCGTCGCGGATGTCCTGGAACCTGTCGCTGCCAATAGTCTGCATGTGCCGTGGTCCTGTACGCCCCGTGCAAAAGCCCGCCGTCGCCGGCCGCCCATGGGATCGCATGCTTACGGACCCTACCGCCATAAAGCGAATATCACTTTTCGTCGGGTGCTATAGCGAAACCCTATGACGGGCCTGCCGGACGCCGTATTCCCCTCAGGCGTTCGCGAAGGTCGAGACTCAAGGCAGCCAGCATGAAACGAGAGCGGCGAGGCAGAGGTTGGCGAGACGGTCCTCGCGATCTTGTCGGATCGGGTGGCGATGCGCCTTAAAATCCTTGAGGCGACAGAACATACCTTCGGTGGCATTGCGCTTATCACGCTTTTTGTCGAACAGGTGCAGAGACAAGCGATCATCCTTGTTGGGGATGACCCTGCCCGTGCCTCGGCGCGGTGTCGCGAACCTTGTCACTGTCATAAGCCTTATTAGCGAGAAGCTCATCGGCCGGCGGCGCGTCATTCAGCATGACGGGCACCATTTTGATGCCTGCCGCCTGGCCGCGGGTGAGGGCCAGGGCCAGCGGCCGACCCGGTGGCCGCCTTCTGGTCCTTCACGCTGTATGACCACCAGACCCGCTCCATGCTCCAGACCCCGCAGAAATATCCGCGCGCAGGCAGACAGAGCTATCCGTCGCCGGTGGCGGAAGCGGCAGGCGATGCCACCGGCACGGTCTATTTCAGCCCCCACGCAGCCCGGGGGCGTGGGGCGCCGCAACTGGATCCAGACCGACCCCAACAAGGGCTGGTTCACCATGGTGCGCCTCTATAGCCCGCTACCGTCCTTCTTCGACAAGAGCTGGCGGCCCCGCGAGGTCATGCCGGTGGAATGACCGGCGAGGCGCCGCCGGCGGCGCGCGATTCCGGTCGCGCCCTCGCCGACGGTCTTCTTGAAGTGCCGGACCTGACCTTAGATGTTGGTCTTGTCCGCCCCCTTCAGCTCCAGGAGGGCGCGGGCCTCGTCGGGCGTCGCCACGGTGAGCCCGAGGCCTTCGATGATCTTGGCGGCGAGGCGCACCTGATCGGCATTGGAGGTAGCGAGCTTGCCCGGCCCGGCCCACAGGGAATCCTCCAGGCCCACGCGCACATTGCCCCCCATGGAGGCAGCCATGGCCGCGATCGGCAACTGGTTGCGCCCGGCGCCGAGGACCGACCAGCGATATTGGTCGCCGAACAGGCGGTCGCAGGTGCGCTTCATGTGCATGACGTCCTCTGGATGGGGGCCGATGCCGCCCAACAGCCCGAACACCGACTGCACGAACAGCGGCGGCTTGACGAGGCCCCGCTCCAAAAAGTGCGCGAGATTGTAAAGGTGACCGATATCGTAGCACTCGAACTCGAAGCGTGTGCCGTTATCGTAGCAGGTGGAAAGGATATATTCGATATCCTTGAACGTATTGCGGAAGACCAGGTCGCGGGTGTTCTCCAGGTGCTGGCGTTCCCAGTCGAATTTGAAGTCCTTGTATTTGTCCAGTAGGTGGAAGAGACCGAAATTCATCGATCCCATGTTGAGGGAGGCCACTTCCGGCTTGAAGGTCGCGGCGGGGAGCACGCGCTCTTCAACCTTCATATAGGGGCTGCCGCCCGACGTGATGTTGATCACCGCGCCGGTCGCCTGCTTGATGCGGGACAGGAAGGGCGCGAAGGCCTCGGGGCGCTGGTCTGGCTGACCGGTCTGCGGATTGCGCGCGTGCAAATGCAGAATGGCGGCGCCGGCTTCCGCCGCGCCCAGCGCGTCGGCGATGATCTGGTCGGGCGTGATCGGCAGGTGGGGCGACATGGTGGGCGTGTGGATCGCGCCCGTGACCGCGCAGGTGATGATCACCTTCCGGGACGGTTTCGACGTGGGCTGGGGCTGGGCCATGGTCATCATCCATTCGTGTTGAGGGTGGGGAAGGCGGCGCCAGCGCTCAGCGCCCGATATCCTTGTCTGCGGCGCGCTTGTGCGCGGCGAGGGCCATAAGGCGCCGGTCGCGCCACATCTGGCGGGCGGGGAGGCTCTCCTGCGGACGCCGGGCGCGACAGTCCGCCAGCACGGTGCCGAGCACCTCTCCCGCCCAATCCACCCGCCGCCACTGGGACGGGGAGATGCGCTCGTAGATCTGCTGGTAACGCGCCACATAATCCGCGACGCCATCCGGCGCGTTGAGGTCGATGGTCTCGAACGGCCCCATGAAGGACCACCGCAAGGCGAGCCCCTCGCGCAGGCCCACATCGATATCCTCGACGCTGGCATAGCCGTCCGCCACCAGGCGGAAGGCTTCCTCCAGCAGCGCCCCCTGCATGCGGTTCATGACGAAGCCGTCCAGTTCCTTCTTCATGACGATGGGCGATTGCCCGGCCGCCCGCATGAGGTCTGCGGCGCGCACCATGGTGGTGGCGTCGGTCCAGGGCGCGGGGACGACTTCCACGGCGGGGATCAGGTAAGGCGGATTGATGGGATGGCACACGCACACGCGGTGGCGCCCCTCCAGCTGTTCCGAGAACAGCGATGGCAGGATGGCGGAGGTGGACGAGGCGAGCACCGCGTCGCGGGGCGCCAGCCGGTCCAATTCGGCATAGAGCGCCACCTTGATGGCAAGGTCTTCCGGCGCGTTCTCCTGCACATGCACCGCGCCGTCCATGGCCGCCGCATAGGAGGCGGCCATGGACAGGCGGGCGCGCACGGCCTCGGGGGAGGACCCCATCAGGAGGTCATGGCTGGCAAGGTCCGGCAGCACGCCCTCGATATAGGAAAGGGCCGCCTCCGGCGCGCCGGCCGCCTGGTCGGCCAGTGCCACTTCGAAGCCGGCACGGGCGAAGGTGATCGCCCAGGCGCGACCGATGAAGCCCGAACCGATGATTGCAACCTTTGTCATGACGTTGGCCTCGCAGAAGGCGGTTGAACGTTAAGGAAGAGGGGCCGCCGCAGGAGGCCGCAGCCACCCTCACAGCCAAAGGACCTGACGGCGCAGATCGAGGTCGCGCGCCAGGGGACGGGCGGGGCCCTCGTGCACCACTTCGCCGCGCTCCAGCACCACGGCGCGATCGGCAAGGTTCAGCACCACATCGAGATGATGGTCCACGATGATGAGGGTCAGCGTCTTGCGCAGGGTGTCGAAGGCGTCGAACAGCTCCTCCGTCACCGCCGGGGAGAGGCCCTCGAACGGCTCGTCCAGCAGCAGCACGCGGGTGTCGCCCATGAGCGCGCGGGCCACCGCCACCATCTGCTGTTCGCCGCCCGAGAGCAGGTCGGCCGGTTGGTCGCGGCGCTCCTTCAGGCGCGGAAACAGGGCATAGACCTCGTCCTCGGAAAAATGGTGGCCGGCCCCGGTGATGCGCTTCAGCCGTCCGAGCTCCAGATTGTGGCGCACGCTCATGCCGTGGAAGAGGGCGCGGCCCTGCGGCACATAGCCGACCCCCCGTCGGGCGATGACCGCCGGGGGCTGGCGCGCCAGGTCCTCCCCGGCCAGCGTGATGGACCCGGCCTGCGGCTTCACGATGCCCGTTATGGTCTTGAGCAAGGTGGATTTGCCGGCTCCGTTGCGCCCCAGCAGCGCCAGGATCTCCCCTTGCCGCGCCTCCAGCGACACACCGGATAAGATGCGGCTCTTGCCATAGAAGGCGTCCACGTCCTTCAAAGCCAGGAGGGTGGTCTCGGTGGCGGCGGAAGCCAGGTCCCGTGCCGCCAGTGCGGCCGCGCCGGAGCCGATATAGACCTCCTGCACCCGCGCGTTCGAGCGTGCATCCTCCACGCTCCCCGCCACCAGGACGGCGCCATCCGCCATCACCGTGACGGCATCGGCCAGCTCGAACACCCGGTCGATGTCATGCTCCACCAGGAGCACCGGCACCTTGCCGGAAATCTGCTTGATAAGGTTGGACACGCGGGTGCGCTCGGCCGCCGCAAGGCCTGCGAGCGGCTCGTCCAGCAGCAGCATGCGCGGCCGGGAGGTGAGGGCAAGTCCCATGTCCAGTAGCCGCTGCCCGCCATAAGACAGCGCGCCTGCTTCTGCCCGCTCCATCCCCGCGACGCCGAGGAAGTCCATCATGGCGCGGGTTTCCTCGTTGATGTCGGCGAGGGTGCGGGTGTCGATCCAGGGATCGAACCGGCGCGCATGGGTGGCCTGCACGCCGAGGCGCAGGTTCTCCTCCACTGAGAGGGCTGGGAACAGATTGGTGATCTGGAAGGAGCGCGACAGACCCTTCATGCAGACCTGATGCGGCGCCAGCCCGTCGATGCGGTCTCCCGCCAGCCGGATCTCGCCCGCTTCCGGCGCAAACATGCCGGAGATGAGGTTGAAGGCGGTGGTCTTGCCCGCTCCGTTCGGCCCGATGAGGGCGTGAAGCGTGCGGTCCTGGACGGTGATGGCGCCATTCTGCACCGCCCGCACGCCGCCGAACGAGCGCACGAGGCCCTTCGCCTCCAGGACCGCGCCGCCGGATGGCCCGCCCGCCCGGGTGAGCAGGCTTTGCGGCAGCGGACGGGTGGTGGCGCCGGTGCGCCCGCCCATGGCGGCCGCCTCCTCGCGGCTTTTGCGCCAGGGCGCCATCAGGCGTCCCGCCACGCCCACCAGGCCGGTAGGCGAGAAGACGATGAAGCCCACGAACAGCAGACCGAAATAGAATAGCCAGTTGGGTGTCCACATGGACAGGAATTCGCGGAAGAGCACATAGAACAGCGCGCCGAGTGCCGGCCCGAGGAAGCTCCGCATGCCGCCGATGACCACCATGGCGAGAAGCTCGCCGGAAAAGCCGATGGCGATGGGATCGGCGGAGGCAAAGCGGTGGTTGAACGCCATGAGCGCACCGGCCAATGCCGTCACCGCCGCCGAAAGGACGAAGCAGACGAGCTTGTAGCGGTTGGTGTTGTAGCCGATGAAGCGCGCCCGCTGCTCATTTTCCCGTATCGCCACCAGCACGCTGCCCACCGGCGAGCGGACGAAGCGCTGGAGGGCATAGACGACGGCGAACATCACCACCGCAACGACCGCATAGAAGGGGGTGGAGCCATCGAGGTCGAGGTCCAGCAGCGTGCCTCGCTGCACGCCGCCGAGCCCGTTCTCGCCCCCGGTCACGGCGGTCCAACGGAAGGCGATGGAAAAGAGCAGGGCGGTGAAGGCGAGGGTGAGGAGCGAGAAATAGACGCCGCGCCGACGCAGCACCACGAAGCCGATGGGAATGGCGCACAGGCCCACCACCAGCATGGCGGGCAAGGCGAGCACCACGCCCCAGTCCGGCAGCAGCCGCTGCTGGAGGAGGGCCGCCGCATAGGCGCCGAGCCCGAACCAGGCACCGTGGCCGAAGGAGACGAGGCCGGTATATCCAACCAGAAGATTGAGCGCCATGCAGGCCATGGCCAGCAGCACCACGTCAGTGGCGGATGTCAGCGTGAGGCCGAGGGCGAACAGGCTGGAGGGCAGCACCAGCAGGGCTGCGATCGCCACCAGGAGATTGGCATTGCGCGTGATCATGGCGCCTCTTTCGGGGACGGGCGTCGAAGGGGGGAGGGGCCTGAATTGGCGGGAGGCCGGGCGCGGCATGGCGGCCTCACTCGAAGCGCAGGATGCGCTCACCGAAGAGCCCGCGCGGCCGGGCGAACAGCACCAGCAGCATCAGGAGATACATGGAGGCTTCGGCCGCCGGCGGCATGAAATAGACGGTCATGCCGCGCACCAGCCCCACCAGGAGCCCGGCGAGCACCACCCCCCAGAAGGAGCCGAGACCGCCGATCACCACCACCACGAAAGCGGCGGTCAGCACCTCCGCCCCCATGGCCGGGTGGACGCCGGAAATGGGCGCCAGCATCACGCCGGCAAGGCCCGCAAGGCCGATGCCGAGGGCGGCCACCGCAGTCAAATAAGGGGTCAGCGAAATGCCGAGCGCGCCCACCATGTCCGGGTTCTGCACGCCGGCCCGCACCACCCGCCCGAAGGCGGTCCGCTGCAGCAGGAGCCACAGGCCCAGCACGGCGACGGCGGCGACCACGAGGATGGCGATACGATAGCGCGAATAGATGAAGTCGCCGAGGAAGACCTGCCCGCGCAGGAAAGGCGGGATGGAGAAGGGGATGGGGGTGGCCCCGAACAGCATGCGCAGGGCCTGCTCGATCACCATGGCGAGGCCGAAGGTGAGCAGCAAAGACAGGATGGGATCGGCTCGGTAGAAGCGGGAGAACAAGGTCCGCTCAACCACCATGCCGATCAGCGCCACGGCAATGGGCGAGACGAAAAAAGCGGTGGCAAAGCCGAACCGGTTGCCCACTTCCACCGCGATATAGGCGCCGATGGCGTAGAAGCCGCCATGGGCGAGGTTCACGATGCCGCCGAGCGAGAAGATGAGGGAGAGGCCGAGCGCGATGAGCAGGTAGGTGACGCCCACCATCAGGCCATTGAGCAGTTGCTCTAAGAGAAAGACGAATTCCAGCGCCATGAGGCCATGCTCCTGCCGCGACCCTCGCCGCCCGGGGCGGCGGGCCGGACCCGCGGGGACAAGGAAGGGAACGGAGCCGGATGGCCGGCTCCGAAGGACCGGGTGCTCGCCCCTAAGGGGCCGCTCCCTGCGTGACGAGCGGCGTCGGCGCCAGCCAAGGGCTGTGGCCGCAAGAGCGGTGGCTTCGGCGAGTGCGCGCCCCTGCGAGAGGCGCGGGGCCAGGTTTGCTTCGTTCAGGTCGGCGGGAAGGTGCAGGCATTCTCTTCGGGCGTGGGCGCAATGGCGCTCAGCGCCGTGTCTGGCCCCGGCACCGCCTTGCCCAGCTTCATGATGTCCCACACTTCCTTGACGTCGGCGGCCGGGGCGGCGGTGACGGTGTACATTTCCTGGATCAGCTGGTGGTCCCAGTCTCGGAAATAGCCCTTGCGCTCCTTCAGGATATCGAGCTCTGGCTCCTTCTCGAAGAAGGTGATGAGGTCGGTACCCGCCGTGCTCTTGGTCTCCGTCATTGCGCGCGCCACGGCCTTGGTGGCCACATAGTCGCCCCAGGCTTGGTTCTCCGGCGGCTTGCCGAACTTCTTGACGAAGGCGGCAACGAAGGCCTTGGACGAGGCTGCGGGTACGTCATGATGCCAGATCAGCGGCCAGATGCCGCCGAACGTGCCCTTGCCCGCGCCCCAGGCCACCGCGGTGTCGAAGCCGAAGCCGCCATAGGGATATTGCAGGCCAAACTCGGCATATTGCTTGATGAAGTTGGTGATCTGGTTGCCCGCGAGGTTCGAGATGACCACGTCGGGGCGCGCCTGACGCACCTTCAGCAGATAGCCGGAGAAGTCTGTGGCGTCTGTGGGCACCAGTTCGTCGGCGATCACCTGCCCACCATTGGCCTCCACATAGCGCTTGCCGACCCGGGACAGATCGTGGCCGAAGGCATAGTCGGCGGTGAGGAAGAACAGCTTCTTTCCCTTGATCAGCCCGTCGCGCAGCATGGCCGCGCCCACGGCCTTCACATATTGGGTGTTGGCGCCTTCCACATGGAACATGAAGCGGTTGCAGTCCTTGCCGCGCAAGGCATCGGAATTGCCGCCTGTATTGACAAAGACCACCTTATTGCGGGCCGTGACCTGGGAGATGGCCAGCGCCGAGGCGGAGGAAATCTCGCCGATGATCACGGCCGCCTTGTCCCGCTCGATGTAACGCTGCGCCTTGGAGGAGGCCGTCGCCGGATTGACGCTGTCCTCCATGATGAGCTTGACCTTGCGGCCATTGATGCCGCCCGCGGCGTTGATTTCTTCCACCGCCAGCTGGACGCCCATCTGGCCGTAGGCGCCGAGCGGGCCGAGAAAGCCGGTGAGTGGGGTCAGATGCCCGAAAATAATCTCGTCCGACTGGGCGTGAACGATGGCGGGCATGCCGACGCCTGCCAGGAGCGCGGTTGCGGCCGCCCCCTTCAGAAGTGTGCGCCGCCCGACCGGCGCAGACGCAATGGACGCGCGAAACGAAGTCTCTTTCACCGCGGATCCTCCCCTTATACCCGCTGCTTGGGGCGACAGTTTTCTCTGCCTGCCTGCAACGGGATGATTGCCGATCATGTCGGCGATCTGTTATCTGTGATCACACATATCAGACGAGCATCATGGAAGACAAGCCAGCCCACGACGATCTCTCCTTTCCCCGGCACGGCACGCAGGCGGGCGGTGAACCGTTTGATACGCGCGTCAACCGGATCGTCCGGCAGACGCTGGCAGACCAGGTCTATGCGGACCTGAAGGAATTGCTGCTGGAAGGGCGTGCCATGCCGGGCGAGCGCTTCACCTTGCGTGGGCTCGCGGGCGCCATCGGCACCAGCCCCATGCCGGTGCGCGAGGCGGTCTCGCGGCTGGCGGCCGAGAATGCGCTGGAAGTCCTGCCCAACCGCGCGGTCCGCGTGCCCCTCATGTCGCGGGCGCGCTTTGCGGAACTTCGCCTCATTCGGGTGAGCCTTGAGGGGCTGGCGGCCGCCACGGCCGCGAGCCAGGCGAGCGCCGCGGAGATCGCCGAGATCGCCCGTTTCGAGCGCCTGTTCGCGACCGAGCGCGAGGAGGCTCAGCCCGATGGGCAACGGGCCATGCGCAACAACAAGGCGCTGCATTTCACCCTGTATCGCGCTGCCCACCTGCCGACCTTGTTCCAGATGATCGAGAGCCTGTGGCTTCAGATCGGGCCGGTCCTGAATCTGGACTTCTGCGCGGGACCCGACCGCGTGCGGCAGGGCGAGGCCCATATCCACCACGCCGCCCTCCTGCGGGCCCTGGAAGCCCGTGACCCGGAGGGCGCGCGCGCCGCCCTGGTGGCCGATATCTGGAGTGCCGGGGACTTCATCCTCTCCCGCGGCATCCTGCCGGACTGATCCGGCATCCCACCGTCCACGGTCCCAAGAACCCAAGGAGAAAAGACATGGACCTCGGCATCAGCGGCCTTCGGATCGTCATCACGGCGGGTGCGGGGGGCATCGGCCTGGAGATTGCCCGCGCCTTCCTGAAGGAAGGGGCGCGCGTGGAACTCTGTGACGTGGATGAAGCCGCCCTCGCGGCCTTGCCCCAGAATGCGCCCGGTGCCCATGGTGTCGCCTGCGACGTCTCGGACCGCGCGGCTGTGGAGCGCTTCATGGGCGATGCGCTGGACCGGCTCGGCGGCCTCGACGTGCTCGTGAACAATGCAGGCATTGCCGGCCCCACGGGCCGGGTGGACCAGATCAGCCCCGAAGATTGGGACCGCACGCTGGCCGTGGACATCACCGGGCATTTCAACGTGACGCGCCTCGCCGTGCCGGCCCTCAAGCATAGCCAGAATGCCTCGATCATCGGCCTGTCTTCGGCCGCCGGCCGCTTCGGATTCCCGCTGCGTTCGCCTTATGCGGCGGCCAAATGGGGCGTCATCGGCTTCATCAAGTCGCTGGCCATGGAACTGGGCGAATTCGGCATCCGCGCCAATGCTATCCTGCCCGGCTCTGTGGACGGGGAGCGCATCCGCTCGGTGTTCGAGAACAAGGCGCGGGAGCGCAATCTCTCCCTTGAGGAGGTGCAGGCCATGGCGCTGTCCGCCACCTCGCTGAAGCGCCTGATCCCGCCGCAGCACTTGGCCAATGTGGCAGTCTTCCTGGCTTCGCCCCTGGGCTCCAGCATTTCCGGGCAGGCCATCGCGGTGGATGGCGACATGCAGATGCTGGTGTGAGGCGGGAGGAGGCCGGCAGGGGGTGATCCCATGCCCCTGCCGGGCTCAGCTCTCTGTCAGTGTCTTATCCCAATTGCTTCAAGCGAGCCGGTTCCCGCTAGGCCGCGGTGTCCGGCCGCCCTGCCATGCACATGAGCGTCTGCTGGCCGATGGCCACGAGGGACCGGCCCTTGGCGCTTTCCGCGAACACTTCCAGATGGCAGATGGTGAGCGTTCGGCCGGCCTTCACCACTTTGCCCACCGCTTCCAGGGCATCGCCCAAGGCCGGATTAACTAGATTGACCTTGAATTCCACGGTCAGCACGGAACTGTCTTCCGGGAACAGGCTAAAACCCGCATAGCCACCAGCGGAATCCGCGATGGCGGAGGTGCCGCCGGCGTGGAAATAGCCATGCTGCTGCGAAAGCTCTGGTCGGAACGGCATGCGGATGGTCACCAGCCCATGCCGGACCTCCTTCATGGTCGCCCCGAGATGAGCCATGAGGCCCTGCCGGTTGAAGCTGTCGCGGACCCGCTGCTCCACCTTCGCGCTCACCGCGCTGCCGATTTCAGGACGCACTGCTGCGTTCATGGCGCTCTCCCGTGTCTGCCGTTTTCAAGGAAGCTAGTCGGCCGGAAGCGGGAACCGGAGTGAGAAGCCTTTGCCGGAGGCTGAGAAAAGCTCACGCCGCGCGGCTTGGCTTCGTGCGAGGGATAAAGTGTGCTCGGCACATGAAAGGCTCCCACATGGACACAGCATGGTCCTGTCAACCCACCCGTTCCACCTGCTGGGCGCGGATGTGCGCGCGGGAGGCTTGCGGGCGCGCCCCTCATGAAGGTCCGCGGGCCGGGCGGATCGCATGCGCGTGACCGAGGCGGGACCAGACATTTTCTACGCCTGGGGCGAAGCCTGCGCGGGGTGGCGGCTGCTGGACCTCGCCCACATGCAGGTGCGCCAGGAAGCCATGCCGCCGGGCGCCTGCGAAGAGCCCCATATGCACCGTCATGCCCATCAATTCTTCTATGTGCTCGATGGTGCCATGACCATACAGTGGCCGGAGGGGGTGAACCGTCTCGGTCGCCGCCAAGGCCTCCACGTCCCGGCGGGAATGCCCCATTGGGTGCGCAATGACGGAGAAAGCGAGCTGGTTTTCCTCCTGTTCTCCGCACCGAGCACCATGAGAGACCGCGAGCCCGTTGACCCCTCGCTCTGGAGCGCTGCTGCCCTGTGAAACGGCCGCGCGTGGCTCGCGCCGAGCCTGGAATGCTTCCGCGCGAAGTGGAACCCGCTTCGCGTGAAGGAAGTATGGAAAACAAGGTGATAGACGCGAAGTCGCATCGCCGTGAAAGGCTAAGGCGCGCTACCGGCAGAAGGACCATGTGAGCATCCACAGGTCCCACAGGTCCATCCGCATCCAGGCCATGAGGACGGGCGCGCACGCCAGCAGTAGCCAGGCGAGCGCGTATCCGGAGGGGGGCGCCTGGCCGCGCCCTTTCCGGCCTGCCCGCGCAGCGTCGTCCCGCCTCATGCGGCAGCTGGGGCGGGCGAGGGCCGGGCAATGGCGCGGTCGTCGATGGGCCAGTGCACCACGGCGGCAAGGACGCCCACCCCCATGGCGATGAGCCAGACCGCCTGGTAAGAGCCGGTGGTGACGAACAGGTATCCGCCGAGCCAGACGCCAAAGAACGAGCCCAGCTGGTGGCCGAAAAAGACGAAGCCGAACAGCGTGGTGATGTAGCGCACGCCGAATACCTGCGACACCAGCCCGTTGGTGAGGGGCACCGTGCCGAGCCACAGAAATCCCATCACCGCCGCGAACAGATAGGTGCTCGTTATGGTGAGCGGCGTGAATATAAACAGCGCCATGGCAAGGGTGCGCACCACATAGAGCGCGGCCAGCAGGTATTTGCGGCGCAGCATGCCGCCCCAGACGCCCAGCAGATAGGTGCCCGCCACATTGGTGAGCGCGATGATGGCCAGCGCCGCCACGCCCTCCGAAGCGGTCAGACCCCGGTCAGACAGATAGGCCGGCAGGTGGGTGGCGATGAAGGCGAGCTGGAAGCCGCAGGCGAAGAAGCCCAGATTGAGCAACCAGAAGCCCTTGTGCCGCAAGGCTTCGCCTATGGCCGCTGACATGGAGAGGCCGGCGCCGGCCGCATCCGCCTCCGAGCTACGATCGCGCAGAGGCATGGCCAGGGGCAGCAGCAGCACCATGGCGCCGGACAGGATCAGCAGGGCTCCCGCCCACCCCCAGCCGCCGATCAGGCCTTGGGCGGCCGGGACCATGGCGAATTGGCCGAGCCCGCCAATGGCACCCGCCAGGCCCAGCGCCCAGCTGCGCCGCTCGGCGGGCATGATCCGGCTGAGGGCACCGTAGATGGCGCCGAAGGCGGTGCCGGAAAGGGCGATGCCGACGACGACGCCGGCGCTCAGCACGAAGCCCGTGGGATCGGCGGCCCGGGCCATGAAGAACAGGCCCAGCCCATAGGCGACAAGGCCGACAGCGACGACCTTGGCCGAGCCGAACTTGTCGGCGAGCATCCCGGTGAAAGGCTGGGCCACGCCCCAGATGAGATTCTGCGCCGCCATGGCCAGGCCGAACGTCTCCCGGGACCATTCCCGGTCCAGCGTCACCGGCAACAGGAACAGGCCTTGAACATGGCGCACCCCGAGGGCGAGCCCCATGATGAGGCCGCCGGCGATGACGGGAACCCAAAGCGCGGCGCGCCATCCGGCGTCCCCGTGCCCGGCGATGCGATCGGCGTGTTCCATAGGGTCTCCCTGCCTCATGCCATCATGGCCCGCGCGGCGGCGCTTCTGCGGCGGCTTGGGCTGCCGGCCATTGAGCGCGCCGGAGCCGCCGCGTGTCGAATGAGGAAGCTTGGGGGGCGGATGAGGTCTTCTCATCCTGCGGAAAGGGGGGACGGTCAGCCCCGGCGTTCGAGCGCAAGCCGGATGCCGAAGGCGACGAGGACCGAGCCCGTCAGTCCGTCGATGGCGCGCAAGAAGGCCGACCGGCGCAGCAGTGCCGAGAGAGGACGCGTCGCCGCGGTGATGGCGGCGAACCAGGCCAGGCCCATGGATGCGTGGATCGCCGCAAGGCCGATGCTGAAAGGCACCACCGGCACGTCGGCCGGGATGAATTGGGGCAGGAAGCTCACATAGAAGACGCCCACCTTTGGATTGAGCATGTTGGTCAGGAAGCCGCGCCAGAACCATCCCGCCACGGATGATCGCGGCGGCAGGGCAGCGCCGGTGTCGGTTCCGGTCGGGGGCGTTGCCTGCCCGGCCAAGGCGGACAGCAGCATGCGCCCTCCCAGCCAGCACAGATAGGCGGCGCCAGCATATTGCAGCACAAGGTAGCCCATGCGGGAAACCGCGAGCACGGCACCAAGGCCGAGGGAGGCAAGAACGCCCCAGGCCAGCACGCCCGTCACCACGCCCGTGCCCGCCGCCATGGCGGGCCTTGCGCCTTCCACGGTTGCCGTGCGCAAGACCAGGGCCGTGTCGAGCCCCGGCGTGAGGGTGAGAAGGCCCGCTGCGAGGGAAAAGGCCAGGATGGCGGCGGTGGGGTCCATGTCAGCTCCGAAGCCCTGCGCGGAAAGCGTCCAACAGCATGCGCCCGTCCTGCCACGGGCCAAGCCCGCTCGCAGCATTGATATGTCCCAGGGCGCCGACGGTCACGAGCCCCGCGCCCCATGCATGCGCCCTCTGGCGGGCATGGTCGAGGGAGCCGAATGGGTCGTCGGTGCTGGCGAGCACCAGGGCCGGGAAGGGCAGGGGGCGATGGGGCGGGTGGCGGAAGCCCGCCGCGGCCGCGGGAAAGGCCGGGGCTTGCGTGTCGGGGACGGCCACCAGAAAGGCGCCGGCGATGCGACCTGAAAGGCGCTCACCGGCATGGGCCACCAGAAGGCACGAAAGGCTGTGCGCCACCAGAACCGGTGGCTCCTGCGACCGGGCGATGGCGGTGTCGAGCGCCGCTTGCCAGTTGTCCAGATCCGGGCGGTCCCAGTCCCCCGGCTGGAACCGACGCAACGTGGGGTCGGCGGCCTCCCAATGGCTCTGCCAATGATCGGCACCCGAGCCGCCGATGCCGGGGAGAACAATGCCTGCTGCCATTTGCCTCTCCTCTCGCGCGCCGTGCCTGCGCCGGGGACGCCCCGGTTTTAGCACATGCCGTTCCGATGCCGGGCTGAGCGATTTTCAGCCCGACCTGAACAGCGCAGCGCAAACGAGCGTCGCTGCCGTCCGGCTCAGCAGTCGCGGAAATGGGCCGTGCGCTTGTCGCGAAAGGCTTCCATGCCTTCGCGGGCGTCGGCGAAGGACAGGGTGCGGTGGAAGCTGGCGCGCTCCAACGGGAGACCATGCTCCAGGGGCGTGTTGAAGGTGGCGTACGCTGAGGCCTTCACGAGCTTGAGCACCGGCAGGGAGTAGGATGCGATCCGTCCAGCCACGGCAAGCGCCTCGTCGCGCAGCCCGTCCGGTGGGCACAGGCGGGAGACGAGGCCCGCCCGCTCGGCTTCCTGTGCGTCCAGGGTGCGACCGGTCAGCAGCATGTCCAGCGCCTTGTGCTTGCCGATGGCGCGCGGCAAGCGCTGGCTGCCGCCCGCGCCGGGCATGGTGCCGAGGGTGATCTCCGGGTGGCCGAAGACGGCGGTCGAGGCGGCGATCACCACATCGCACATCTCGACCAGCTCGCACCCACCGCCCACCGCATAGCCCTGCACCGCGGCCACCACAGGTTTCTCCACCTGCGCCAAAGCGTGGCAGCATCCGGTGAAGCCGGCGCGCACCGCCTCTGCGACGGACATGTCCAGCATGGCCTTGATGTTCGCTCCGGCACAGAAATGCTTACCGGCGCCGCACAGCAAGAGCACGCGAGCGGCATCGGAAACATCCAGCTGCCGGACGGTGACGGTGAGGGCCTCGATCAGTTCCGGAGACAGGGCATTGAGCGAACTCGGCCGGTTCAACGTCACCTCCGCCACCCCGTTGGCGTGAAGTTGAACCGCAACTGCATCATCCATGTTTCCCGTCCCCCATTGCCATTTCGGGGAGACTAGGGAGGAAAATTTCATAAGAAAAATCGATTGATCTTATCATCGACATAGAGTTTGCCTATGTATGTTCCGTTGTCGCTCCTTCTTGCAGAGACAGGGCTGCCAGGGCGGCGGCCGTGATGTTGTCCTTCCAAATGCGTGGCACCTCAGCTTGCCACGTCAGATAAAGCGCGCGCTCCAGCCGAAGCCCCGCCACAGGAATCCGGCACAAGCCGTCTGCGCCGAGCGAGGCCGGCGCAAGCGTGATGCCTAGCCCCGCGCGCACGAAAGCGAGGGCGTCCGCATCGGCGTTGGACACATGGACCACGTTCACGGCCACATGGGACGAGCGGAAGATCGCTTCCGCAGCCCGGTGCCGTTCGCACTGGGGCCGCGTCACGAAAGGTTCGCCCGCGAGATCCTGCAGGGTGAGGGAGGTTCGCCCGACAAAGCGATGGCGCGCGTGGGTGAGGCAAACGAAGGGCTCGCGCAGGAGAAGGGTGGCATCCTCCGGCGCATCGGCCTCCTCTAGGATGGTCAACGCCGCCTCGATGCGCTCTTGCTTCAACCATTGGGCCAAGCGTACCGGTGGGCCAGACCGGAAGGTCGGCTGCGGCTCGCCCATGGCCGCGAGGAGCCGTGCGGCGAAGTCGGCGCGGTGGGCATCCGAGACGGTGACCGCCATGCCAACGCAAAAGCGTGCCGGTCCGGCGAGGCCCATCGCCTCCGCCTTGGCCGCGTCGCACTGACGCAAGATGTCCACCGCGCGCCGATAGAAGCGCCCGCCGGCCTGAGTGAGCCGCAGGCGTCCTCCCCCGCGCTCGAATAAGGCGCAGCCCAATTCCTGCTCCAGGGCCTTCAGCCCCGCCGAAACGGAGGGTTGCGTCAGGTGGAGGCGCTCCGACGCGCGCACCACGCCGCCATGGTCAACGACCGCCGCGAAGTATCGCAGGTGCTGGATCTTCATAGAAATCCTCTATGTAGGAGTCGTCTGTCATTCGATATATTTATATCATTCCCGCTCGATCCGTCTCGCTTCCGCCAGCGCATCGCGCGCTGTTGCGGTGCATCAATACGGGGGCGCGGACGCGGCCTATAGTTCCGGTGCGGGACGTTAAAGGCTGCGCGGGAGAGACCGCGCGTCGTCGGGGGAATGCGCGGCATTTCTCCGGGCGTCCGCGCGTGCTCCGCCGCCGGCCAGGCGAGGAGGTCGTTCCATGAACGACGAGGGTGCAATCCGGCGCAGGCCGCGATTGAAGCAGGCGGCGGCAGTTGCAGCCGGCTTGGCGGTGGCGGGAGCGGCCGTCTTGTGGTGGGTGGTCACGCCGCCCGCGATTGATGATGCGGGGCGCACGCTTCCGCAGGTGGCTGCGCCGGATCTGGTGGCGCGGGGTAAGTACATCGCCGAACTGGGCGATTGCATCGCCTGCCACACCAAGGCGGGTGGCCAGCCCATGGCGGGCGGGCGGGGGCTGGAGACGCCGTTTGGCATGCTCTATTCCACCAACATCACGCCGGACATGAAGACGGGCATCGGCCGCTACAGCTTCGGTGCCTTCGACCGCGCCATGCGCAAGGGCGTCACCGCCGATGGCGTCCACATGTATCCGGCCATGCCCTATCCGTCCTACGCCAAGATGACGCCGGACGACATGTATGCGCTCTATGTCTATCTCTTGAAGGACGTGGCGCCCGTTGACAGCCCGAACGTGCCGTCTGGCATCGGGTTTCCGTTCAACCAGCGCTGGACTTTGGCGTTCTGGAACCAGATGTTCCTCGATGGTCATCCCTTCATCGCAGATGCGGCCAAGGGGGAGGTGTGGAACCGGGGCGCCTACCTGGTGCAGGGGCTCGGTCATTGCGGGGCGTGCCACACGCCCCGGGGCCTCGGCTTCCAGGAATTGGCCATGACCGAGGCTGAGGGCAGCGGCGAAAAGTTCCTGTCCGGCTCCAAGGTGGAGGAATGGAACGCGGTCAATCTGCGCGGCATCGGCGACGTGGACGACACGGTGGAATTGCTGAAGACCGGGCAGAACCGCTTCGGGACCGTCTCGGGCTCCATGACCGAGGTGATCCACAATTCAACCCAGAACTTCACCGATGCCGACCTCGTGGCCATCGCCACATACCTGGATTCCCTGCCTTCAGACGAGCCCCGCCGGCCGCATCCGGCCGCCGTCGCGGACAGCCCGGCCGTTCCGGACACCATGTTCACCAGCCGGGGCGGCCTCGCTTACGCCCAGTTCTGCGCCGACTGCCACCGCCTGAACGGCGAGGGTGTCGCCAAGGTGTTCCCGCCTCTGGGTGGGAATCCCACCGTGTCGGCCAAGGATCCGTCCACCCTGGTGCACATCACCCTCACCGGCTGGGCGACCGCGGAAACGCAGGCGCGGCCCCGCGTCTTCACCATGCCTGGCTTCGCTCGCCTAACGGATGACGAGATCGCCGAGATCCTGTCCTTCGTTCGCGCCAATTGGGGCGCGGGGGCGCCGCCGGTGAGCGCGGCGCAGGTGAAGGCCGCCCGCGCCACGCTCGATCCTCAGGTGGACACCCGGCCCTTCGAGACGCCACGCATCGCCGATGTGCTGAGGGAGCCCAACGCCGTCCAACTGGTCCGGGGCATGAGGCTCAACACAGAGACCCACACCTTGCTGCCGAAGAATGTGGGCAATGTCCTCAACTGTTCCAGCTGCCATCTGAATGCCGGCACGGTGGCGGACGGCTCGCCCTATGTGGGCGTCTCGGCTTTCTTCCCGAGCTACGCGCCGCGGGCCGGGCGGGAGATCACGCTGGAGGACCGCATCAATGGCTGCTTCCTGCGCTCCATGAACGGCAAGCCGCTCGCCAGGGACGGCGACGACATGAAGGCCATGGTCGCCTATTTCGACTGGATGAAGCGGGAGACTAAGCCCGAGGACAAGGTGGAAGGCCGGGGCGTCGGCAAGGTCAGCCAGCAGATCAAGCCGGACCTGGAGAATGGTCCCAAGGTCTATGCCAGCCAGTGCGCCGCATGCCACGGGGCGAACGGGGAAGGGATCAAGGATGCCAGGGGTGCCTATGTCTATCCCCCGCTCTGGGGTGATCAGTCCTTCAATATCGGGGCCGGCATGGCGCGGACCTATACGGCCGCAGCCTTTGTGAAGCGCAACATGCCCATCGGCATGCATGGCGGCTTTCCGCTGGGCCAAGGCGGGCTGACCGACCAGGAGGTGGTGGATGTGGCCGAGTATTTCAGCCACATGCCGCGGCCGGACTTCGCGCCCAAGGTCAATGACTGGCCGAAGGACAAGAAGCCCGCCGACGCCCGCTACTGACACCCCAGGGCAACGAGCGCCCGGACCATGCGGGGTCCGGGCGCTCGCCCATCCCCCCGTCGCGGGACAATGGACGGGCGGGAAAGGGGGGGCTCAGTGCGTCCTCACGGGCGGCGCGCTCGATGGGGCAGGAGGAAGAGGGACGAAGCGGTCATGTGCCGTTCCCTGGAACGGCTACCTTAAGCGGGGCTTAAGGACAGGGCGGCCCTGTCACGCGCCCCACGATTGGGCGAGGAGCGTTTGCCTTTCGTCCGCGGCAATCACCATCGCCGCCTCGGCTCTGGGATGAGTGTGTGCCAAAAAAAAACGGCGGCGGACCCTCGCGTCCGCCGCCGCCGGATGGAGCCAGGAGGCCGTGGCCCCCCACTGCAGCTGATGTCAGAACTTCAGCGAGAACTGCGCGGTGACCGCGTTCTGGCTCGCCTGCGAGGCGATCTGCCCGGCATAGTTCACCTGGATGGTCGCCTGGTTCGACAACGCATAGGCAAGGCCCGCCCCCAAGATCGCCGCGTCCTGCGCGATGGGCACGCCTTCCACCTGGAACGGGGTTGTCGTGCCTGCGAACATCATGTTGGCGATGGAAGAGGTGTCTCCGAACGCATGCTGCCAGCCCACCGTCACCGATGGCGTCAGAGTGTGGCCCATGACATTCATGCTGGTGGCCGCCCGCAGCCCCAGGGTCGTGTAGAAGGTGCTCTGCCCCTGCACATCCACCGAGAGCGCCGCCGCCGTCGTATAGGCTTCCTGCGTGGAGGCGCCCGACAGGTTCACATAGGCAAGGCCCAGGAACGGCTCGAACGCATAGGCGCCCACCGCGAAGTCATAGGCCGCCTCGCCGAACACCTGCGTCGTGCCTTGCGTGTAGCCACCCGACGTGCTGCCGGAGAAGCCGGGAAACACGATGGAGCGATCCACCGACACGTCATGCCACGTGTAGGACACCCCGCCTCGCAGGGCCCAGGGGCCGAGCTGGGTTCCCGCATAGAGGCCGAGATCGAAATTGCCGATGGTGCCCGTGGAGTTGCGGGCATCCACGTCGAACTGCGACTGGCTGTAGCCGGCCACGAGACCCACCCGGCTGTTGCCGCCGACGCCCACGTCGAGACCCGCCAGAAAGCCGCCGATGGAGGATGAGATGCTGGCCGCGTTGCCATTGCTGGAGACATTCCCCCACGCGCCATAGCCCTGCATCCACAAGGTGGGCGTGAGGCCCTCGCCGAGCGCGGCGGTTGCGGGGCCGGCGGCGTTGGCCGCATAGCCCAACGCCTGCGCGCCCGCAGGGGTGAGCCCCTGCCGCAGGCGGGCGTTCACCGCATCGCGCAGGAAGATGGCTTCCTGCTGGATCACGGTGTTGACGGAGGCGTAGGCCTCCCCCGACAGCTGGTTGAGGGCAGGCGCCACCGCGCCGACGGGCAAGGTGACGAGGCTCTCCCAGACCTGGTTCCCGATGGGCAGAACCTCGGCTGCCGCGGCCACCGCCAGCTGGTTTGGCGTCTGGGCGAAGTCGGTGAAGTTGAGGCCGTTATAGTTCAGCGTCAGATAGACGTTCTGCGCGTCATAGCCGAGCGTGGGGGTGAGGAAGGCATAGTCGGACGTGATGGAGCCGAACGTGCCGGTCACCTGGTCGGTGGTGGTGAGGATGGTATAGGTGGTCAGCGCCCGGTAGATGCCGCTTTCCGCCCGAACGGCAACCGCAGCCCCGGATGAGATGGTGACCGCGCCGGTGGCGGTGATGAGGTCATGGGCGCCCTGCGGCGTCACGTCGACCTCATAGGTCGAGCCGGTATTGAAGTTCACCGCTCCTGCCACCGCCAGGGTGCCGGGCGAATAGCCGGGCGAGACGGTGGAGCCATTATTGGCGACCACGCCGCCAATGGTGCCGGAGCCGCCCAGCGTGCCGCCATTGTCCACGGTGAAGACGGATGTGGTGGTGACGCCCTGCTCCAGTGTCACCGTGGAATTCTCCACGGTCACCGCGCCCTGATAGGGCGATGAGAACAGCACCGTGCCGCCACCCTGGAACAGGACGGCGCCCGAGCCGCTGATGGATCCTGCGAACGTGTAGGTGTCCGAGCGGTTGAAGATCAGGGTGGCGTTGTTGACCACATCGCCCAGGATGGAGCCGGTGGTGCCGCCATTGCCCAACTGGAGCACGCCGGCGGAGATGGTGGTGAGGCCGGTATAGGTGTTGGTGCCGGTGAGCACGAGGGTGCCCGCGCCAGTCTTGGTGAGAGTCTCGGCGCCGGAGATCACCCCGGAGAGGGTGAGCGTCGTGTCATTGGCCACCTGGAGCGTGCCGCCGCCGGTCTCCAGCACCACGTTGCGCGAGGTCGAGATGTTGCTGGTGGTCGCCAGCGTGCCGCCCCGCAAGGTGAGGGCACCGCTGACCGCGCCGAGGGCCGCGTCGCTGGCGATGGAGATGGTCCCCCCAACCGCGATCGTGCCGCCGGAATAGGTGTTCACGCCCGTCAGCGTGAGCGTGCCGGATCCGGCCTGGCCCACGATGCCGGTGCCGGAAATGATTCCCCCGAACGTCACATCGTCGGAGTGGAAGAAAGCGAGGACGCCGTTATTGACCACGTTTCCGGTGATCGAGCCGGTGGTCCCGCCATTGCCGATGGCCAAGCCGCTGCCGGCAGCAATGCTTGTGCCCTGGGTGTAGGTGTTCGTGCCGGTCAGGTACGTGGCGCCCGACAACACATTGAGGGCGCCGTTTCCGGAGATGTCAGCGGACAGGACATAATCGGTGTCGGTGTGGTTGAGAACGATCTGCCCACCCGCGGTGCCGAAGACGATGCGGGGCGCCGAAATGGTTCCGGCGGCGACGGCGGCCGAACCGCTTTCCGCCCCGATGACCAGCGTACCGGAACCGGTCTCGTCATAGCCGATGCGGACCTCGTTGTCGGCCTTGATGGTGGCACCGTCGGCGACGATCACGGTCGCCGTGCCATTATAGCCCACATAGACATTGCCGAGGGCGTTGTAGTCCGCATTGGCCTTCGCCCAGATCTGCGAGCCCGCGCCCGTGACGGTGAGGCGGCCCACCGAATTGGGATCCATGCCGACGCCAACGGCGGCCGTGGTCACGACCGCACCATTGGAGATGGTCATCTGCCCGTTGCCGTTCACCGGATCCACGTTCCGGCTGCCATTCTGGCCGCCCACATAGACCCGCTCTGCGGCATCCACCACTGTCCCGGCGCCGGTCACCGTCATGGTTGTGAGGTCGCCGCCTCCGGCCCCCACATAGATGCCGCTGGCGAAAAGATAGGCGGCGTCCGACACTGTCACGGTGCCGCCGGTGGGGCTGAGCCAGGCCGCCGAAGCGCGATTGTTGGGATCGCCAATCTCCACGTGGGTACCCGCACCGGTGAACATCACCTGGGCGCCCGCGCCCGTATAGATGCCGATATTGGTGATGGAGGCGAAGGCCCCATTGGAGACGGTGAGCGATCCGGTCGAGCCGGCCGTGCGGGCGATGTCGACGCCGCCCGTATTGTGCCAGGAGGTTCCCGCGCCGGTGACAGTGAGCGACCCATTCCCGCCGCTGCCGCTCTCCCAGCTCGCGGTGGAGAGCGCAAGGCGTCTTGCGGTGAGGGAGGCGCCGTCCGAAACCGTGATGGAGCCGGTGCCGCCATCATAGCCAACGGTCAATTCGGAGGTGTTGGTCCAGCTGGAGCCCACGCCTGAAATGGTGACTGTGCCGACACCGCCGGCCGGGCCGCCAACGGTGGCATTGGCGCTGGTGAGGCTTCCGCCGCCGGAAATGGCGAGTGTGGCGCTGGCGTCGCTGCCCACGGTGGCGGTGGTGACCGACAGGCTGCCGGTGAGCGCGAGCGTGCCCTCCTGGACGTTCAGCTCACCGGAGAGGCTGCTGCCGCTGCCGGAAACGGTCCAGGTGCCCGTGCCGGCCTTGGTGAGGTTGGCAAAGCCCTGGAACTTGCCGCTGGCGCCCACCGTACCGAGGTTGAGCGCGCCGCTTCCCGTGCCGATCAGGCCGAGCGTATTGTTGCTGCTGGCATTGACGACCTTTCCGACGAGGATCGCGGTGTCCGACAAGAGGAGCGTGTTGGAGCCCGCCCCCATGCTGATGGCCGTGTCCGCCTCGGACGCGGCTTCGATGGTGCCGGTATTGGTGATGGTGGTGTTGCCATCCCCTGTCAGCACGGCGATCGTGCCGGTTGAGGTCAGGGTGCCGGAGTTGGTGAGGGTATTGGTCGTCGCGTTGAGCGATACCGCATAGCTCGTGGCGGTCACCGTGCCGGTATTGGTGACCGACGCGTCGCCGGTGATGGTGGCGACGGTGGCATTGGTGTGGCCGGTGACAAGCCCGCTCTCCACGACGATGCCGGACTGTCCGGTGAGCGTTCCGTCATTCACCACCGTGACATTGCCCAGTGGCGTCTCCGCCCGGATGGCGGCATCCCGATTGGCGGTGACGTGTCCTGTGCTCTCGTTGGTGATGACAATGTCGCCGGACGTGGTGGCGGATCCTATGAGGCCGGCATATCCGGCGGGGTCGCGGATGGCCGCGCGCGCGGCATCAAGGGTCGGGTCGCCCGTCGCCGTGACCGTGCCGCTGTTAATAACGGTGGCCTTGCCGGTCTCGGTGGAGGCATAGACGGCGTTGTCGGTGTTGGAGGTGACGCTGCCAGTATTGGTCACCGTGGCATCGCCATTGTTGGACCAGGCGATGAGACCCTGGAACAGCTCGGACGTCACCGAGCCATGGTTCGTGATGGTCGCGAGGCCATGATAGTCGATGACGCGGATCGCGGCCGTCGTCGCGTTCACCACGCCGGTGGATGTGTTGGTGACGGACACCGTCACGGGCGTGTCTGCGCCGAGGCATCCGTCAGGCCCGACGGGTCCGCAATTTCCATCGGCATAGATGCCGCGCCCACCATTGGACGTCACGAGGCCGCTATTGGTAATGGTCACGGCGCCCAGATTAGTCGCGCCGCTGATGGCCGCCGTACTGGTGTTGGGTGCATTCAGGGTGATCTGGCCGGCATTGTCGATGACGATGTTGCCGGCATTGTCGTTGAGGACCCAGATGGTGCCGAAACCGCCGGAAGGGCCTGACGTCGCCACCACGTTAGCGCCGATATTGACCGTGGCGTTGACCACAACCTCATTGCGCTGCGGCGGCGTGCTCGTGTCGGTGCCGAACTGCATCACCAAGCCGCTATAGTTCGGGTTGTCGATGCTGGTCGCGCCAAGGATTTCTACGGTTTGGTCATAGGTGCCGGCGGTCTGCGGCGAGGCATAGATGATGGAGACTGTGGTCAGGTCTTCCACCGTCAGCGACCCCGTGCCAGGCGTCATGGTGACGTAAACGTTCGTGCCGTTGCAGTTTTGCAGCATGGTCGTGCCGGTGACGCTGCAATTGAGAGGGGTGGCTTCCACGGGGCCGCCCGCCAACACTGTCAAAGCCGCGCCCGCAAGTACCAGTGCCGGCGCGGTGAGGGCGGAGGAGAGAAGGAACCGGCTGCGGGGGATCCGGCGCGGGGGCGAGGACAAAGGTTCGGCACGGCGTGCCATGGCTGGCGCACATGCGGCGCCGAGAGTGCCCCGGACATTGGTCATCGTTGTTTCCCCCGCCCCCTATGCAGTGGGCACTTATGTTTCTTAGGTGCAACGCGCTTCCCGCGGCGCGTTAACCATCTGCTCATTCTTATGGCAACTTTTGGCAACGTTGCACGGAGGTGCAGCACCTGCAACCCGATTCGGAGGGGTGTGTTTCTTGCGTATGTCTGTGTTGCAAATTTGCACGACTCTATCTTGGGTCGTGCTCTTTGGAGGATGGTTGCGCGTCAAAATCGTTATTGCGGGAGGGCATTTAGTAATATTAATGAAAAACTGATATTATCAAAAATAATTATTGTAAAATTAAATGTTTATATTTTTGATTTTAATGTAAAATAATTTTGAAATTTATAATTTCACTTGTATTTATTTTTTGTTTTATTTGTTGATGTGCTAGGTATGGCGCCCCCTCTGCGTCGGATGAGGAGTGCCAGACACCGCCAGCACGGCCTCCATCTCACCTGGCACCCTTTTCAGCAGATGCGCGGCAATTGGTCTCCCACCAGCATGTCGACGATGCGTGCGCCGCCGAAGCGGGTTTCCATCACGACCCGGCCGGGGCGATCGGCGGTGGCCACGCCGATGAGTGCGGCACCCTGGCCGAGCGGGTGGGCGCGCAAGGCGTCAAGAGCTGCTTGCGCCTCATCCGCCGGCACGGCGGCCACCAGCTTGCCCTCATTGGCGAGATAGAGCGGATCGAGGCCGAGGATCTCGCAGAAGCCCGCCACTTCCGGCCGCATGGGTACGTCCGTCTCGCGGATCCGTACACCCACCTGGCTTGCCTCCGCCATCTCGTTCAGCACCGCCGCCACCCCGCCGCGCGTGGCATCGCGCATCATGCGGATGCCGGGGGCGGCGGTGATCAGGTCGGCGATGAGCCCATGAAGGGCTGCGCAGTCGCTGGCGATCTGCGTGTCGAGCGCGAGATCGCCCCGCGCGTTGAGGATGGCGGCGCCATGGTCGCCCAGGAGGCCGTTCACCAGCAGCACGTCGCCGGGCCGCACCCGGTCGATGCCCACGTGCAAGCCGGGGCGGATGACGCCGATGCCGGTGGTGGTGAGGAAGAGCTTGTCGCAGGCGCCGCGTGCCACCACCTTGGTGTCGCCGGTGACAATGGGCACGCCTGCCGCCGCCGCGGTCGTGGCGAGGGAGGTGGCCACCGCCCGCAAAGTCTCCAGCGGCAAGCCTTCCTCGATGATGACGGCGCAGGACAGCGCAACGGGCCGGGCGCCGCCCACTGCCAGATCGTTGATGGTGCCGCAGACCGCCAGCGTGCCGATGTCGCCGCCGGGAAAGAAGAGCGGGTCCACCACGAAGGAATCCGTGGTGAAGGCGAGCCGGTCGCCCTGCAACGCAAGGGCGGAAAGGTCGAACCGCGCCTGGTCCTCCGCCGCGCCAGGCGCCCCGCCCGCGAAGGGCGCGCGGAACACGTCCTCGATGAGATCGCGCATGGCCGTGCCGCCACCGCCATGGGCCAGCGTCACCTTGGTGCCGGTGACCGGCCGGGCGCGCCGGCTCGCCGCGTGAAGCGGAACGGCCGGCGCGCTCATGCCGCCCCCCGCAGGCCGGCATATTGGTAATAGGCCGCGCAGGCCCCCTCGGACGACACCATCAGCGCGCCGAGCGGCATGTCGGGCGTGCAGGTGGTGCCGAAGGCGGGGCAGGCCCAGGGCTTGGCCGCCCCGGTGAGCACCTCGCCACACCGGCAGGCGGCGGGATCGGCCACCTTGATGTCGGGCACGGAGAAGCGGGCCTCCGCATCGAAGGCGCGGTACGCTTCCCTCAGCCGCACCCCCGAACCGGCGATGGAGCCGAGCCCGCGCCATTCGAAGGTGGGACGGGGCTCATAGACCTCGTGCACCGCCTTGAGCGCCGCCGGATTGCCGGCTTCCGGCACCACGCGGGCATATTGGTTTTCGATCCGCGCCACGCCCGCATCCATCTGGCGGATGACCATCAGAAGGGATTGCAGCAAGTCCACCGGCTCGAAGCCGGAGACGACCAGGGGACGGTGAAACTCCCGCGCAATGAAGTCATAGGGAGCCGTGCCGATGACCATGGAGACGTGGCCCGGCCCGATGAAGCCATCGATGCCGAAACCGGGCTGCTCCAGCAGCGCGCGCAGCGTCGGGATGATGGTGATGTGGTTGCAGAACAAGGAGAAGTTGGTGATCCCCTCGCGCGCCGCCCGCAACACCGTGAGCGCAGTGGAGGGCATGGTGGTCTCAAAGCCCAGGCCGAAGAACACCACCTCCCGGTCAGGATGGCGGCGGGCAAGGGCTAGCGCATCCAGCGGTGAATAGACCATGCGCACATCCGCCCCGTCGGCCTTCGCCTGGAGCAGGCTCTTGCGCGAGCCGGGCACCCGCATGGCATCGCCGAAGGTGGCGAAGATGACCTCGGGACGCTCGGCAATGGCGACGCAATCATCCACCCGTCCCATGGGCAGCACGCAGACCGGGCAGCCGGGGCCGTGGACGAACTCGATGAGGTCCGGCAGCAGCCCTTCCAGGCCATAACGGAAGATGGCGTGGGTGTGCCCGCCGCACACTTCCATGACGCTGACCGGCCTCTCCCGCCCGCGCCCCAGGCGCACGCAGAGGGCCTCGATTTCGCGGATCAAAGCGGCGGCAAGGGCCGGGTCGCGGAATTCGTCCACATAGCGCATGGGTTTTCTCCCTCAGCCCGCCTTTGACAGCAGTTCGACGCTGCCGGTGCGCATGGCGTCGATCTCGGCCTCCGCCTCCCCGATCTCGGAAAGCACCTTGAGGGTGGCCGCGGCCTCCTCTTCGTCGATGCGGCTCATGGCGAAGCCCACATGGACCAGCACCCAGGCGCCGATCAGGTCGTCCAGCGGGGCGCCGGGCTCTGCCACGCACACCACGTCCACGGTGCGGCGGACGCCGGAAACATCCACCACCGCCAGCATGGCCTCGGCATCGGCTATGGCGACGATACGGCCGGGAATTCCAAGGCACATGGCAGGTCTCCTAATGGCGGGCGAGGGGGCGGCCGGGGGCGATGCCATAGCGGTCGAGCTTGGCGCGCAGGCCGACGCGGGAGAGGCCCAGCTCCTCTGCCGCCCGGCTCTTGTTCCAGCGGCAGCGCACCAGCGTCTCCAGCAGAATGGACGCCTCCATGCGCTCGATGCGATCTTTGAGCGGCCCGTTGTCGGGCAAGGCGATGGCGGCGGCTTCCGGCGGCGGCGCGGCGGCGGCGCGCAGGACATGGGGCGAGAGCAGGTCGGCGCCCAGCAGCGGTTCGGTGGTGAGCACCAGCATGCGTAGCACCTCGTTCTGCAATTCCCGCACGTTTCCCGGCCAGTCATAGGCGGCGATGCAGGCGAGCGCCTCCTCCGTGAAGCCCTTGGCGGCCTTGCCGTGCTGGGCGCAGAGCGAATCCAGGATGGCGAGCGCCAGGGGCTTGAGGTCCCCGCGCCGGTCCCTGAGCGGCGGCATGGTCAGGACCATGGCGCTGAGGCGGTAGAAGAGGTCCTCGCGGAAGCGCGCGGCCTCCACCTCCTTGACGAGGTCGCGGTGGCTGGCGGCCAGCACCCGCACATTGACGCGCTTGGCCTCGTTGGACCCCACGGGGCGGATCTCGCCTTCCTGGAGGAAGCGCAGCAGCTTCACCTGGAAGGCGGGGGAGACATCGCCGATCTCGTCCAGCAGGATGGTGCCGCCGTCCGCCTGGTCCAACAGGCCGATGCGGGTCACATGGGCGCCCGTGAAGGCCCCCTTCTTGTGGCCGAAGAGTTCGCTCTCCAGCAACTCGTCCGGGATCGCCCCGCAATTGACGGCGAAGAAAGGCCGTTCCGAGCGCAGGCTCGAATAATGGATGGCGCGGGCCAGCAATTCCTTGCCGGTGCCCGTTTCGCCCTGGATCAGCACCGGCACGTCGAACGCCGCCACCTGGGCGGCGCGGCGGCAAGTGGCGTTGAGCGGGCTGCCGGCGGCACGGATGAGGGTGTCGAAATGGAAATTCTGCGCCACCTCCGCCCGCTTCCGGGCAAGGCGCGCCTCGGCGGTGGGGGCGGCGAGGCGCAGTTCCAAAGAGAGCCGGTCATGCTCCCGCTGGAGGGAGAAGAGGTGCGCGGCGTTGCGGGCCACGAGCAGCAACTGGTCGGGATGCCAGGGCTTGCTCACATATTGGTAGATGCCCGCCTCGTTGATGGCGCCGATCATGTCCTGCGGGTCGGTATAGCCGGTGACGATGACGCGCACGATTTCCGGCCAGCGCTCGCGCACCTCGGTGAGGAAGGCGACGCCCGGCACTTCCGGCATGCGCTGGTCGCAGAAAATGGCCTGGATCCACTCTGCCTCCAGGATGCGGCGGGCCTCTGCCGCGCTCAGCGCCGTGAAGACCTCGAATTCCTCGCCCAGGACGCGCGCCATCACCTCCGCCGAGCGGGGCTCGTCATCCACCACGAGGAGGGCGGGGCGCGTCGACATGGCTCAGGCTCCGATCGCGCTGCGCAGGGCCTCGGCGCGGGCCTGTGCGCTGGCCGCCAGGGCATCGAGCCGCGCCGCACGGGCGGTGGCAAGCCAGGCGAGCCAGGGGGCAAGGCCCGGTCCACCGCGGGACGATACGGTGAGGATTTGCGCCTTGGGATTGATGCGGGCCACATTCGCTCGCAACAGCTCTTCCGATACATCCAGATGGGGCAGGAGGTCTGCCTTGGTCAGCAGGACCACGTCAGCGGTCTCGAAGATATCGGGATATTTCAGCGGCTTGTCCTCGCCCTCGGTGACCGAGAGCAAGGTGGCGCGCTTGGCTTCGCCGAGATCAAAGGCGGCGGGGCAGACCAGGTTGCCCACATTCTCGATGAACAGTACGCCACCCGCCGGCAGCGGCAGGCGCTCCATGGCGTGGCCCACCATATGGGCGTCCAGGTGACAGCCCTTGCCCGTATTCACCTGCACCGCGGGGACGCCGACGGCGCGGATTCGGTCGGCATCGTTGGAGGTCTGCTGGTCGCCCTCGATCACAGCGCATTGATAGCGGCCGGCGAGCGCCTTCAACGTCTCCACCAGCAAGGTGGTCTTGCCCGCGCCGGGACCGGCCAGGATGTTGAGGGCCAGCACGCCGCCGTCTGTCAGCCGCGCGCGGTTGCGGGCGGCGAAGCGGTCATTCTTGGCCAGGATGTCCTGCTCCAGTTCCAGCAGCCGCGGGGCGGCGGCCGGAGCTGTGTGGGGGTGTCCGTGGTCGTGAGAGTGGTCGTGGCCGTGAGCTTGGCCGTGATCGTGGCCATGGCCGTGGTGGTGCTCGTGATCGTGATCTCCGTGATGATGGTGGTGGGCACCATGAGCGTCATGCGCGTGGGAATGCCCTTGCCCTTGCCCTTGGGCCTCATGCTCGTGCTTCGCCTCGCCCCAGGGGCCGGAAAGGATGGCGGCGTCGGTGCCGCAGCCGCAGGTCACGCACATCACAGCACCTCCAGGTCCTTGATCTTCATGTCCGTGCCGCCATTGGGCAGCAGGCGTTCCCCGCCGCAGCGCGGGCACGGGTCAAGCCGGCCAGCCAGCGGCACCGTATCATTACAGTCGAAGCACCAGGCGGTGCCCGCTTCCTCCAGCACCACCAGGTCCGCCCCCTCGGCGGGGGAGCCACGCATCACCACGTCGAAGCCGAAGCGCAGCGCCTCCACCTCCACGCCCGCGAACCGGCCGATGGCGAGGCGCACGCGCGTGACCCGGGAGAAGTTCTGGGCGCGGGCGGCATCCTCGATGGCGTCCCGCAGGCTCTCGCAGATGGCCATTTCGTGCATGTCAGGCGTCCAGAGGGCTGGCGAGGCGCACCGCCACGCACGGATTGACGGCGAGAAGGGACAGGCGGGCGATGAGGCCCGCTTCTGCCCGCGCGGGAAGAGCGTCGAGCATGCGTTCCAGGAGCCCGCCGGGCGCGAGCGTCCAGCGGCTGGGCGCCAGCATCTTGTAGGACATGACGCGCCCCTCCGCCACGCGGGCGCGGTGCACCAGCGTGCCCCGCGCCGCCTGGGCGAAGCCGATGCCGTGGGGCCGCGCGCCGCTCAAGACCTCCAGTGAAGAGGGGGCAAGGCACGCGCACAGGTCCAGCACGCGCGCCAGGAGGCGGGTAAGGAGACTCGGGCCGTCGCGGGCGATGAGGGCCGCGAGGAGAGGCATGCCACGCACGCGGGTAAGAAGGGTGGCGTCGCGGGCGGGAGAGGCGGTGTCGTCCGCCAGAGCCGCCTCGGCCTCGGGAAGGGTGAGGTCCGGCAGGTCCGCACGCGCCCAGGCCGGGTCGAAGGTCGCGACGCGGGCGAGGGTCCGGGTGGTCGCGGTTTCCCCGCGCTCCAGGAGAGTATCCAGCTGTAGGGGCGAAAGGTCTGCGAGCGAAAGGGCGGCTGGAAAGTGCATGCCGAACAGATGGCGCGGCAGGCGGGCGGCGGCATCCTCGGCCCGCAAGATGGCGAGGCCCTCATTGTCCCGCGCCTCGCCCAAGGCCAGGGGCAGATGATGGAACAGGAACAGGCCATGCTCGCGGACAATCTCGGCGCGGATGGCGTCGCCGCTTCCACCGGCGAGGCCCAGCGCCGCCGCGGCGGCTGCGCCTTGGGCGGCGGCACCGATATTATAGAGGCGCGGGATAAGCACCGCCGCCTCTTCCGGCGCGCGGCCGAGCAGCACCCGCTCCGCGTCCGGCATGGGCGCGTAGGTGAAGGGCCGCGCGGGGCGCGCCGCGGTCACGAGGTCGCCTCCCGGCGTGCCGCGCCGGCGCCGAAAATCAGGTCGCGGCGCGTGGGGCGGACCGGCGCGGTGGGGGCGTCGGCAGGCGCGCTGGCAGCGGCTGTGGTGGGTGCAGCCTCCGCCTTTGCCTCTGCCGCGAGCGCCTCCGCCTCGCGCGCTTCGGCAGCGGCGATCTCGGCCTCGCGGCGGCGGCGGATCTCGCCGGTCTGCGCGCCTTCCTCGCGGATCTCGGGATCGAACAAGGCGGCCAGCGCTGCCTGCGCGGTCTCCACCGCCTGGAGCATGGAGGAGAAGTCGAACATGGGGGAGAACAGCGAGCAGGCTTTGTAGGGGCCCACTTCCGGCCGGTTGGCGCCGAGGAATTCGTAACAGCCGGAGGGGAACTCGATCAGCTCCTTGGCCCCGGTGGTGAGCTCGGACCAGTCATCGTCCGGCCCCGGCAGCAGCACCAGATTCATGAACCAGGGGGTCACCAGCACGCCGAGCGCGCGGCCCTCATGGGCGCGAAAGCCCACGGCCTTCACGCCCAGCGTCTCATTGACCATGGGCACGCCGCGCATCTGGCCGGCATGGATCTCCCGGAAGGCGGCTTCCAGGCGCGGCGGCACGGCGGCGATGATGGCTTTGAGCCGCTCGTCCTGCTGCGGCACGGGGGCGGCCGGTGCGGCATCGGCGGGCACGTCCAGCACCATGAACTGGTCCCGCGCACCGTCGCAGACCGGGCAGCGCCAATGGCTGGGCAGGTCGACGAAAGCGGTGCCGGGCGGCACCTGCCAGGTTTCGCAGCCCTCGGCGGGGTCATAGACGTGCCAGCAGATCTTGCATTCCAGGCGGGTGGCGGGCGGCAGGTCCGCGCCGCCCGCGCGCAGCGAGCCTTCAAACCGGGCCATGGCTGTCCTCCTGCGCGCCCATCACCGTCTCCAGCACCTCGGCGAGGCGCTGGGCGGAATCGGCGAGGTCCTCGGGCGCGGCGGCGGCCACTTCCGGCAGGCGGGTGATCTCGATGGTGTCGAGGATCAGCATGTCGTTGGAATTATAGTAGCGCACCCGCCACACATCCTTCAGGGCGCAAGCATCGATGCGGCAATTGCCATAGCCGCGCGAAAGGATGGTGAGGTTGCCCTCTCCCAGCACGGTCTCGATCAAGGCGAGGTCCTCGGGCGTGTGGGGCAGGAGCGAGAAATTGATGACGTGGGAGATCCCGTCTCCGGACAAGGCCTGCGCCTTGTGCACGATCTCGGTTATGAGCGGCGGGGCATTGAAGATGCCCGGTGCGGGCACCGCGAGGGCGGGGAGATCCACCGTCCAGCTTGGCCGGAAGGCACGAACCAAAGCGCCGCGCGGGAAGGGGCCCACCTCGATGCGGTCGACACCGCCGGCGCCGCGCACACGCCAGACGCCGGCGAAGGTGGCTTCCTGGATCTCCAGTGGCGCGTCGCCGCTCACCTTCACCGCCACCTCGCCCTCGCCCAGGCATTCATCGATAAGCGCGCGATTGGCCGCGTCCAGTGGCGAAACCGCAAAGGAGGCGTGCGCCCCGGCGCGCCAGTTCTGCAGCGCCTCCCAGACCTGCGTGAGGAGGTTGAGCGCGGGCGCCAGGCGGCGGGTATCCACCGCGTCTGGCACATGCGGCTCGAATACCCGCATGCCGGAGGGCAGGGGCATGTAGGCGAGCCCGTCATCCTCCTGCGGCTGGCTGCCGGGACCGAAGCCGATGGGGGGCTGGGTGGCGAAGGGGGAGGAGGCCATGGGCGGCTCGCGAACGGGGTCAGTGGGTGGAAGCGGGCGGCAGCAGGGCCGAGAGGCGCGCGAGATATTCGTCCCAGTCGCGCATGCGGGCGATTGAACCCGTAACCGCGCCGGAACGCACCACCACCAAAGCCGGCAAGGCAAGGCCGAGGGCGCCCCGCAATTCGGTCTCCAGCGCTGGCCCCGCGACGGCGCCGGTGAGGCGGGCGCCGGAGGGATCGAGCGCCTTCACCAGTTCCGGCAGCACCACGGCGATGTCCGGCGTCTCCAGGTGCGCCTTGGCATGGGAGGGCAGGAACAACAGCACGTCGCGCGGGTCGGCGAGGGCGTCGAGCGCTTCGGCATAGGCATAGCCGTGGCAGGCGAGCAGCCGTTGCACCAGGGGATGGAGCGTGGAGGCGGGGGGAGGGGGGGCAGTGTCGAGCATCAGGCCTCCTTGCGGCCGGCGGCATAGGCGGCGGCGAGATGGGGCGGGAGTTGGGGCTCCCGGTCGAGATCGGCAAAGGCGCGGTCGATGAGGGCGGGGTCTTCCCCGGCCATCACGGCTGAGAGGGCGGCCAGCGCCTCGGCGATGCGGGCGGCCTCTTCCGGATCGAGCCGGGTGCGCGCGGCGCCGAGGAAGACCAGGAGGTGGTCGCCGGCCTCCGCCTCCGGCACCAGAGACAGGTCCACCGGCTGCGGGCCATTGGCCCCGGCGCACAGGCCGGCATCGCCGGACCGGGAGAGGAGGCGCATGGGGATGCCGACGCACATGGCTCAGGCTCCCGCGCCGCGCGCCAGCACGCGGGCATCGCCGATGCGGCAGGCCTCTTCCGCGCTCGGCCGGCCGGCCTCGTAGGCGGCCCGCGTCACGGCGGGGGCAAGAATGTCGGGAGCGGATGCGGCGCGCGGGCGGGGATCGACATTGAACTCGGCGCGCAGGAGACCGACCACGTGGTCCGCCGCCGGCGCCACCTGGGCGGCGACACCTTCCGTCAGGCCGCCGCCATAATCGTCGAGCGTGTGGGGCTGCACCCCCACAAGGACGAGGCGGCGCGGCGCGCGGCCACGCAATCGGAGCAAAGCCAGCACCTCCTGGAAGCCGGTCTGATGGAGGCTGACCTTGCGGGCGGAAAGAGCGACGGGGACGTCCTCGTCGCGCACCACGTGGAGGGTGGCAGGCGGCAAGCCGTAATCCACCGCGTCGAGGATGATGACGGTGTCTGCATCCTCCAAATGGGGCAACAGGTACAGGCCCTGCGTGCCGCCATCGAGGAGGCTTACCGTGTCAGGAAAGGCGTATGTGGCATCCAGGTGCTCAACGGTGCGCACGCCGAAGCCTTCATCCGCCCATAGGATGTTGCCGATGCCGAGTATGAGAATGCGTTCGTCGGCCATGGCGACGGTTCTTCCCCCTTGAGCCTCCCGGCGCGGTCTGACGCCGCGACTTTCGAACCGTTTCAATTCAAAAGCCGTGCCAGCGGGGCGGCAGGGGAAAGATCCCTTGCACCGCAAGCCTTTTCCGGCTCGGTTCAGTGCAAGGGGATCATAGGAGTGGAAGTCTGTCTTCCATTTGGATCAAAGAGCGGAAAGAAAACGACCGGGACGATGTGCCGCCCCGGTCAGATCGCTTACTCCGGGTCGTCGTCCCGGAAGGTGCGATAGCCATTGGTGATGGCGGAGATCATGGTCTGGCGGGACATGATGTCCTCGCGCACCACCGAGTAGACGTGAATAATCACGAACAGGATGATTACCCACATGCCGAGGTGATGGAGCGTGTGCACCGACAGGCTGCCGCCAAGCAGCGGGATGATCCAGCCGAACAGCTTGTCCTGCCAGGAGCCGAGCCCCTCGCCCTCGGAATAAAGGGCAAAGCCGGTGCCGATCATGAAGGCCGAGCCCAGCACCATCACGAAGAACAGGAAGGTCTGGGCGAGGGGATTGTGGCCGGTGAATTTCAGCGGCCGGGTCTTCAGGAACGCGTACCACTGGGCTTCCACGAACAGCCCGCGCCAGAAGCTCTTGCGCCAGAACGGAAAGGTGAAGAGCTCGCGGGAATAGGAATTGCCGAAGAAGGCCCAGATGATCCGCCCCACGAAGCCCACGGCGAAGATGTAGGCCGCCGAGAAATGGATGAAGCGGATGGTGCCCATGAGATAATGGGCGCTCGGCTCCCCCGACAAGGTGGGCAGCGGCGAGCCGATGAGATAGCCGGTGATGCACAAAACCACGATGGAGAGCGCATTCACCCAATGCCAAAGGCGCACCGGCGCCTCATAGACATAGACCGTGGTCAGCTTGCGCCCCGCCGGGTCCCGTTCCGCCGGAATGCCGGCGGCGGGGGTAGAGGCGACGGCGGGCAATGCGGGGGAGGCATCCGTCATGGCCGCCTCCTTAGCGCACGGTGACGCGGGCGAGTTCCTCGCCGCCCGGCGACATCACATGGGTGGAGCAGGCCAGGCACGGATCGAACGAGTGCAGCGTGCGCAGGATCTCCACCGGCTCCTCGGGGCGCATCATGGGGGTGTTCATGAGTGAGGCCTCGAAGGCGCCGATATTGCCCTTGGGATCACGCGGCCCGCCATTCCAGGTGGTGGGAACCACGCACTGGTAGTTCTCGATCCGCCCGTCCTTGATCTTGATCCAGTGGCCAAGCCCGCCGCGCGGTGCGGCCACCGTGCCCACGCCCTTGGCTTCCTTCGGCCAGGTCTTGGGGTCCCACTTTTCCATGTTGGCGGTGGCGGTGTCGCCGGCCTTGATGTTGGCGATGAGATTGTCGAAGTCGCCCAGCATCATCTCGGCGCAATAATGGGCCTCCAGCGCCCGCGCCAAGGTCCGGCCGATGGTGGTCGGCAGGGCCTGCTGGGGCGTGAGGTTGGTGCTGGCCAGCGTATTGAAGCGGCCAAGCGCCTCGTCCACCTGGCCCTTCACGTAAGGCACGCCATGGGCATAAGCGAGGATGTAGCGGGCGAGCGGACCCACTTCCACCGCATTGCCCTTCCAGCGGGGCGCCTTGATCCAGCTATACTTGGCCGCCTCGTCCACGGCCTCGATATTGGTCTTGGTGCCCTTGGCTGCCGGGCCCAGCTCATATTTGGGCTCGGTGACGCCGTCCCAGGGATGCAGGCCCTTGTCGTTGTTGCCGGCGCCGTAGCTGTACCAGGAATGGGTGACGAACTCCTGGACCTGCGTCGGGTCGCGCGGATCGATGGGATGGATCTCGTTCCAATTGCCGTTGAGGATCACGCCGCCGGGCAGCCGGTCGGTGGATTTCTGGCCCTGTATGGCTTCGTAGTCGCCATAATCCATCACGTTGGTGGCGGACAGGCCGCCGCCATAGAGCCACCCCTTGTAGAAGGAAGCGATGGCGATCACGTCCGGCACATAGACGTTCTTGGAGAACTCATAGGCTTCCTGAAGCTTCAGCTTCACGAAGTTGAGCCGTTCCATGTTGAGCGGGGCGCCCGCCGACATGTCCCCTTCCATGTTGATGGCGCACGGCACGCCGCCCACCATGTAATTGGGATGGGGATTCTTACCGCCAAAGATGGTGTGGACCTTCACGATCTCCCGCTGGAAGTCGAGGGCTTCCAGATAATGGGTGACGGCGAGCAAGTCCGCCTCGGGCGGCAGCAGATAAGCTGGGTTGTCCCAATAGCCGTTCTTGAAGATACCGAGCTGGCCGCTCTCGACAAACTTCTTCAGCCGGTTCTGCACGTCGCGGAAATAGCCGGGGGACGACTTGGAATGGTCGGAAATGGCCTGCTGGAGCGCGGAGGTCGCCTTGGGATCGGCCTTCAGCGCGTTGATGGGGTTCACCCAGTCGAGCGCATGCAGGTGGTAGAAATGGACCACATGGTCATGCCACTGCAGCACCTTGGCCATGATCTCGCGGATCAGGAAGGCGTTGTTGGGGATCTTGATGGCGAGGGCGTCCTCCACCGCGCGCACCGAGGTGAGCGCGTGGCAGCCGGTGCACACGCCGCAGATGCGCTCGACGAACGCCCAGGCGTCGCGGGGGTCGCGGCCCTTCAGGATCACCTCCAGCCCGCGCCACATGGTGCCGGTGGAGACCGCGTTGCGGATGACATTGTTGGCATCCACATTCACCTCGCAGCGCATATGGCCTTCGATGCGAGTGACGGGATCGACGACGATGCGGCGGCCGGACGTGTCCAGGCTGAAGCCGTTGGGGGTCTGGATGGTCACTTGGCGCCTCCCTGGTCATGGGGCGTGGCGGAAGGGGCGGGCGGCGGCGGGGCGGCGGGCTTGGGGCCGTCCCCCTTGTGCTGGGCGCGCTTCAGCGCGCTGACGGCGGCATGGACCGCCACCGCGCCGCCCACGATGCCGGCGGCGGCAAGGCCCACCTGGTCCGCATTGGCCTCGATGCCGAAGCCTTCACCCTTCAGGTCGGTGAGGCGGGCATACCAGGAACCCTTGTCCCAGAAGCCGTCTTCCGAGCAGCCGATGCAGCCATGGCCAGCCTGGATGGGGAAAGACACGCCGTCATTCCAGCGCACGGTGGAGCAGGCATTGTAGGTGGTCGGGCCCTTGCAGCCGACCTTGTAGAGGCAATAGCCCTTGCGCGCGCCTTCGTCGTCAAACTGCTCCACATACTGGCCGGCATCGAAATGGGGGCGCCGGTAGCATTTGTCGTGGATGCGCTGGGAATAGAACATCTTCGGCCGGCCCTGGCGGTCGAGCTCGGGGATGTGGTCGAAAGTGAGCATATAGGTGATGACGCCGGTCATCACCTCGGCGATGGGCGGGCAGCCCGGCACCTTGATGATGGGCTTGTCGAAGATCACCTCGTGCACCGGCGTGGCGCGGGTCGGGTTGGGGCGGGCCGCCTGGACGCAGCCATAGGAGGCGCAGGAGCCCCAGGAGATGATGGCCGCCGCGTCCTTCGACACCTTCTTCAGCTGGTCGACGAAGGGCTTGCCGCCGATGATGCAATACATGCCGTCTTCATTGAGCGGCGGATTGCCTTCCACGGCCAGGATGTAGCGGCCCTTATACTTGGTCATCACCTCGTCGAGGATGGCTTCCGCCTGATGCCCGGCCGAGGCCATGAGGGTGTCGTCATAGTCCAGCGAGATCATGGACAGGACCACATCCTTCACCAAAGGATGGGCCGAGCGGATGAAGCTCTCCGAGCAGCAGGTGCATTCCAGGCCGTGGAGCCAGAGCACCGGCAGGCGGGGCTTGGTTTCCATGGCATGGGCGATCTTGGGCGCGAATTCCGGCCCCAGCCCGAGCGCGGCGGCGGTGAGCGAGCAATATTTCAGGAATGAGCGGCGGGTGATGCCCTGCCGCCGCATGACGTCATAGAATGTTTCGAGGCCGGCCATGCGGCGTCCCTCCCCGGTGGAACCTCGCGCTGCCGGCGGGGCTGAGCCCCTTGTGGTCCCGTGCGCGCTTGGGGTGTCTTCAGCAACCCCCGTGCCACAGTTTGGAAGTGTTGCAAGGCAAGGCTTTCCGCCCGCGCGGAAAGCGGAGGATGCGGAAAGCGGGTTCCCGGTGGACGTGCGGGGCGGAAAGGGCGTGACCGGTCAGGCGCTACGCCGCGCCGCCGCCACCACCGTCTGGCCCAGCGCAAGACCGCCATCATTGGTGGGCACGGCAGCGGCGGAAAGCACGCGCAGGCCCGCCTGTTCCAGGCGGGCGGTGAGGCCTTCCAGCAAGTGGGCATTCTGGAACACGCCCCCGCACAGCACCACGGTGCCGAGCCCCTCGTCGGTCGCGATGCGCAGCGCGGCCTGGGCAAAGGCGACCGCCACGCCGTCATGGAAGCGGGCGGCCAGGGTTGCGGCGGGCGCGCCGGCCGCCCGGTCCGCGAGGGCGGCGCGCCAGAGCGGCCCGGGGTCGATCTCCAGGAGGTCCTCTCCCACGAGGCCGTTGCGCACCTCGATGACCATGGGATAGGGCGCACTCTCCTGCCGTCCTGCCGCCGCTTCTAAGGCCATCGCCGCCTCGCCCTCGAAGGAGAGGCGATCGGGGGCAAGGCCAGCGAGCGCTGCCATGGCATCGAACAGGCGGCCGGCGGAACTGGTGAGGGGGGCGTTCAGCCCCTTTCGGGCCATGGCGCGCAAGGTGGAAAGGGGCTTTCCGGCGAGGAGCTCATCGGCTGCCGCCCCTTCGCCTGCCGCGTCGAGATGGGCCAGCAGCATGCGCCAGGGCTCGCGATTGGCGGCATCGCCCCCCAGCAGCGGCACCGGATTCAGGCGGCCGCGCCGTACGCTGGAGGGATAGTCGCACACCAGGATTTCGCCGCCCCAGACCGTGCCGTCGGTGCCGTCGGTGCCGTGCCCGAGGCCGTCGAGCGCAATCCCTAACACCTTGCCGTCCCGGCGCCGCCAGCCCGCTTCCGCCATCACCGCCGCCACATGGGCGTGGTGGTGCTGCACCTCGATTAGCGGCAGGCCATGTCTTTCCGCGAAGTCGGCGGCAAAGCGGCTGGGGAAAAGATCGGGATGGAGGTCGCAGGCGACAGCCTCGGGCTGATGGCGGAAGAGCGCCGTGCAATCGGCCAGCGCCGTTTGAAACGCTTCGGCGCTAGCCGGTTCGTCCAGGTCGCCCAGATGCTGGGACAGCAGCGCCCGCCCGCCCAGCGTCAGGCACAGGGCATTCTTCAACCCGCCGCCGGTGGCAAGGATGGCCGGGCTTCCGGCGAAATCCTCCGGCAAGGCAAGGGGCATGGGGGCAAGGCCGCGCGCGCGCCGCAGCACCCTTTGCCGGCCGCCCACCACCTGCACCACGCTGTCGTCCAGCCGCCGAGCGATGGGCCGATCATGGGTCAGGAGGGCATCCACAAGGCCGCTGAGTTCGGTGTGGGCCGCGTCGTCGCGATAGACCTGCGGCGCGTTGGAACGGTTGGCACTGGTCATCACCAGCGGACCGCCAAAGGCCTCCAGGAGCAGAATGTGGAGCGGGCTATAGGCCAGCATCAGGCCGAGCCGCTCCTGGCCGGGCGCCACGGAGGGCGGGAGCCTTGCCTCCTCCCGGCGGCGCAGAAGGACCACCGGGGCGGCCGGGCTTTCCAGGGCGTCCGCTTCCGTGGGATCCACATGGCAGAGCGCGCGGGCGGCGGGAAGATCCACCACCATCACGGCGAAGGGCTTGGCGGGGCGGTGCTTGCGCCGGCGCAACTCGGCCACGGTCCCTTCATCTCGCGCATCACAGGCGATGTGGAAGCCGCCGATGCCCTTTACGGCGAGAATGCCGCCCGCCTTCAGCCGCGCCACCGCCTCTGTGAGCGCTGCCTCGCCCTCCAGAGACGGCGCGTCCGCCACCTGGAACATGAGGCGTGGCCCACACTTCGGGCAGGCCACGGGCTGGGCATGGAAGCGTCGGTCGGCGGGGTCCTCATACTCGGCGCGGCAGTCCGGGCAGAGGGCAAAGCCCGCCATGGTCGTGCGCGCCCGGTCATAGGGCAGGTTTGTGACGATGGAAAAGCGCGGGCCGCAATGGGTGCAATTGGTGAAGGCGTAGCGGAAACGGCGAGCGCTGGGATCTGCCATTTCCGTCCGGCAATCGGAGCACGTGGCCATGTCCGGCACGATGCCCACGCTCACCTCGCCGGCCGCGCTCTCGATGATGCGAAACCCGGTCTCCCGTGGCGGTGCAGCGGGAGCGCGAAGGATGCTCTCGATGCGGGAAAGGGCGGGTGCCTCTTTGCGCAGGGCCTGTTCCAGCGCATCAAGAGCGAGTGGCGCGCCGCCCGCATGGATCACCACCTGTGTGCCGTCATTGGCCACCGTGCCGGAGAGGCCCAGCCGCTGGGCCAGGCGCCAGACGAAGGGCCGGAAGCCCACGCCCTGGACGATGCCGCTGATGATGATCTCCGCGCCGGCTTCGTCCGCCATGGCCGCCTCAATGCACCGTGCAGACCATGCACGGATCAAAGGAGCGCACGATGTGCTGCACGGAGATGGGCGTCTTCTCTCCTGGCTTCACCCGCGCGCCCACCAGGGCGGCTTCCAGGGGACCCGGGATGCCCTGCGCGTCACGGGGCGAGAAGTTCCAGGTGGTGGGGGCGATGATCTGGTAGCGGGCGATGCGCCCCCTCTCGACACTCACCCAATGGCCGAGCGCACCGCGAGCGGCCTCGGTGAGGCCCGCCGCCTGACCATTGGAAGGATTGAGCCCTTCCGCGCACCAGGGCGCGTCAGGGTCGAGTGCGCGGACCCAGGCCTCCATGGCGATAAGGGTGCGCGCCGTCTCCAGAAGGCGGGCCACCACGCGGGAATAGACGCTGCCGCCCCCTTGTGCCACCAGGCCCGTGAGAAGCGGCTGGCCATCCACCACCTGCCGCGCCAGGGCGCCGGTTTCGAACGGGCGGCCGAACAATCGAGGCGCCTTGCACCAGGTATAGCCCGTCTCGTCCGCCGCATCGGGCAAGGTGGAGCCGGCGAAGGGATGGTGCGGGTGACCGCGCTCCTCCATGCGGGCGAAGGTGTGGTCCTCGGTGATGCCGGCGGGGTCCACTGCGCCTCGCTCGCCCTCAGCCATCAGGCCGGCGGCATAGAAGGGGCCTTCTTCGCCGGGATAGGCGCCATGGCTGAGGAAGCGGTCATACGCCCGTCCCATGCGGTCAAGTCCGAGATCGGCGGCGATTTCCAGGAACAGTCGGAAATCCCCCTCCGGCCCGTTTGCGCGCCAGGCTTCCAATTCCGCCGGATCGGAAAGCTCCGCCACCTGCTCCAGCGGCGCGCCGAAAAGCTGGGCCTCCAGCACCCCGCGCACCGCGCGCAAGGTGGCGAGCAGGCGCATCTGGTCGCGCCGGTCGGCCCGCCGCGTCACGCCGCCCGGCTGGATGGCCAGCGTATGGGGCCAGCGCCCGGCCAGCAGGCCGAGCACATGAAAGAGCGTCGCCCGTGCCTCCACCATGCGGCGCGCGCTGGTGCCGCGCCCTGCCTTGAAGCGGGCCTCGGCGGCCGGGAACCAGGGGCGTCCAGAATAGGCCGCGCGGGCGAAGTCCGGCATGAAGAAGAGATGGAAATGGGTGAGATGATCGGCCACGTTTTCCGTGGCCACTAGGAGATTGGTGGCGATGCGGCCGTTTTCCGTTGGCCCGATACCCTGCAATCCGGCCAGCGCCAGCGCCGCCGCCTGGGACTGGGACACCGAGCAGATGCCACAGATGCGGGGCGCGATGATGAGGGCATCGCGCGGATCGCGCCCCTCCAGGATGCGCTCAAAGCCGCGAAACAGGGGGGATGACACATAGGCCGCGGTCACCGCTCCATCCGCAACCTCCAGGCGTACTTCCAAATCGCCCTCGACGCGGTTGAACGGGCCGACAATCAGCCGGCGGGGGGCGCTTTCCGCCCCCGTCTCAAGGATGCTCATCGCCGCTTGATGTCCCGAACCGTGGGCGGCACCACTGGATGGTCGCTCACCGCATTGCGTTTCAGTCGCTCAGGCGTGGCGGCCTTGGCGAGCGACGACAAGGCGATGAACCAGGCCTTCGGCATGTCGGTGGGCAGGCCGATGGGAATGCCGGCGATCTTGGGCGTCTCCAGGAAGGGGTGGCCGGGCTCCTCGAATTCGGGCGCGGTGCAGTTGATGCAGGAATAGCCGCCACGGGTGCAGGAGCCTTCCCCGTTCCAAGGCCGGGTATTGCAGTCCGCATGCGCCTGGGTACCCAGGCAGCCCAGATGCTCCATCATGCAGCCGAGGTCCGAGAGCTTCTCCGCGCTTGCTTTGTATTCATAATATTCGTTGCGCGTGCAGCCATGATGGACCAGATGGTCCGCATAGAAACGGGGGCGGCGGTAGGCATCGAGATCCTGCGGCGACACCAGCCCGGCCGCCAGAAGCATGAGTGTCTCGGTGACCCAATTGGGGTGGGTCGGGCAACCCGCCACATTGATGACCGGCAGTCCCTCCCGGGAACGGAAGCCGGCGCCCAGCGCGCCGCCTTCGCGCCGCCCGTCATATTGAAGCCCGCACGCATCGGTGGGGTTGAGGCCGGCGGCCGTCACGCCGCCATAGGCGGCGCAGGTGCCCACCGCTACCACATAGCGGGCAAGGCCCGCCAGTTCGCGCACCCATTCGATGGTGGCCCGCCCGGTGCCGGCCAGCATGTGGAAGCGCCCTGTGCCGTTGGGGCCGCGCAGCAGCGCGCCTTCCACGCACAGGGCGTCGAGCACGATCTCGCCGGCCTGGATGCGGGCGAAGATGTCGAGCGCCTCGTCCCCCGTCTCCTCGGAGAGGCTGGGATGCCAGAGGAGGGAGATACCCGCCCCCTCCAGCGTGGTCATGACGTCCGGTCCCTCCGCGCACAGCAGCGACATGGTGCAGCCGCCGCAGCCGCCCGATTGCAGCCACAGGACCGTGAAGGGGGAGTCTGGCGTGCCGGAGAATGTGGCGAGGCCACTCATGGCTGGTTCCTGGAGGGGGCCGAGGCACCGGCGGGTCTTTTCGCAGCGGGCAAGGCGAGGGTCAGCACCGCCCCGCCGTCCGGGTGGTTGGTGGCGGTCAGCGCGCCGCCATGCTCGGCGGCGATGCGATAGGAGATGGACAGGCCTAGGCCGGTCCCCTTGCCCACCGGCTTGGTAGTGAAGAAGGGATCAAACATGCGGCAGGCTACCTCCTCGGGCAAGCCCGGGCCGGTGTCGCGCACGGTCAGCACCACGCGGTGGCCGTCCCGGATGCCGGAAATCTCCAGCCTGCGGTCGTCCCGGCCCTCCACCGCATCGGTCGCGTTCTGGATGAGGTTCATCACCAATTGGTGGAGGTGACCGGGATGGCCCTCCACCTCCAGGCCGTCGGGCAGGTCGAGGCGGGTTTCGATGCCGGGCATTTGGGCCTTGGCTACCCATTCAAGGGCGGACCGCACCAGTGGCCCCATGTCGAAGGTCTCCAGCGCCTCCCGCCGGTCGGCTGAGAAGCGGCGGAGGTCCGCCACGATGTCCCGCACGCGCTCCGCGCCTTCCAATATGCCGGCCAGGGTTGCGGGCAGGTCGGCGCGGCTATGGTCCAGCTTCAGCGAGGCGCGCAGGGCCTTCAACTCCGCCGGTGTCGCGCCCCGCTCCACCGCATCAAGGAAGGCGGTGATACGGTCGGTATAGCGCTTCAAGGCGTGGGCATTGCCATAGACGAAGGAGATGGGATTGTTCAACTCATGGGCGACGCCCGCCACCAGGCGGCCGAGGGAGGCCATCTTCTCGGCATGCACCAATTGCTGCTGGGCTTGCTTGAGGCCCTCATGGGCAGCGGCCAAATCCCGATAAGCCTTGCGCAATTCGCCCACCGGCCGGCCCATGAGTACCACGCCCACAGCACGGCCGCGGGAATCGAAGCGGGCGGCCCCGTTGACCGACACAGGAAGGGGACCCTCGGGCGTCGTGAAGGCAAAATCCGTGTCCACGATGCGCTGGCGCTGGGCCACGATGGCAAAGACATCGGCCACGCCCGTGGGGGAGGTGGGGTCGATGAGATCGGCCAGCCGCATGTCCTGGAGGGCGGAGCCAGGCCGTCCAAACAGGCGTTCGGCGGCCACATTCACCTGCTCAATGCGCCCGGCGAGGTCGCAGGCGATGAGCACGTCGGTCATGGACGCCATGATGCCGGCGATAAAGGCTTGGGCTTCCTCCAGCGCCTCGTTCTTGGATTCCAGCTCCACTTGCTGGGCGAGAAGCTCAGCATAGGTCTCGTCCATCTTGCGGATGACAGAGATCCAGGCCTGCTCGGTGTCACGCTCAGCCGTTTCCTCCAGCGGCCCTTGGCCGGGCGCGCGCATTCCACAGCCGCCCAAGGGCGGGCTTGGATCAGAAGGGGCGTGCGAGGATGGCATGGCAACTCGTGGAGTGGACCGACGCACATGCTACGCCCGGAGGCCGCCTGGCGACAACCACGCCGGGCGGCCAGGGGCTTACTGGCGGGGCTTACCAGCGCACCCAGCCGCCGGGGACGAAGACCCAGACGCCGCCCCGATTGACCCAGCGGGCGCCCACATAGCGATAGCCGCGCCGTGCCGGGACCCAGCGGCCGGGGACCCAGACATAGCGCCAGCTGCGGGCGTTCCAGGTCCAGTGGCCGGGCGCCCAGACGAAGCCCGGGCGGGGCGGGGGAACCCGTTCCCAACGGGCGGCCGGCGGCGGCGGGGGGCGGCGGCCGGGAGGGGGCGGGCCGGGAGGGCCGGGTGGGAACCAGGGCTGGGCCTCGGCCTTGCCAGCCAGGACCGCCAGCGGGGCGGCGGCGGCAGCGGCCACAAGGCCCTTCAGGAAGCGGCGGCGTTCGATCATCTGTTCTTCCTTCTGCGCGCGCAGCTCTTCTTGGCGGCCGGTCCAGACCGGATCCGCCTGCCTGGAGCGGCGCGGTGCGTCGGAGACGCTTCAGAAGCCATTGAGGTTCCCGAACCGGGCGAAGATGGGGCGCGCGGGGTACATCCGCGCCCCTGCGCGCCCCCGTCGCACCTTTTGGTTAAGAGCCGGAGCGCCTCGGTTCAGGCCCCCGCGTAAAGCCCTTCGATTTCAAGGGCATACTTCTTCTGGATGTTGGAGCGGCGCACCTTCATGGTGGCGGTGACCTCGTCGTCATCGTGGTCCAGCTCCTTCACCAGGAGATGGAAGCGGCGGATGTGGGAGACCTGGGCGAGCTGGGCATTGGCGGCCGCGATCTCGCCCTCGATCAATTCGCGCACCTTGGGATGCTCGGCCAGCGAACGGAAATGGGTGTAGGCGACGCCCATCTCCTCGGCCCACTTTCCCACCGTTTCCCCATCAATCTGAATGAGGGCGGAGACATATTTGCGCCGCTCGCCGATGACGATGCACTCCTTCACATAGGGGCTAGACTTGACGGTGTTCTCGATCTCGGAGGGGGAGAGGTTCTTTCCTCCGGCGGTGATCATGATGTCTTTCAGGCGGTCAACGATCTTGACCTGCCCCTGCACCATTTCCGCAACGTCACCCGTGTGGAGCCAGCCGTCGCGGATGGCGGCGGCGGTGGCGTCGGGGGACTTGTAATAGCCGGCGAAGACGATATCGCCGCGTACCAGGATCTCGCCTGTCTCCGGCGCAAGGCGCATCTCGGCGCCACGCGCCGGGCTGCCGACGCAGGCGGGCACCAGATGGTCAAGCCGCTGACCGCAGGCGAGGCCCGAGGTCTCGGTGGCGCCGTAGACCTCCACCAGGGGGACGCCCAGGGTGCGAAAGAAACGGACAATCTTGGCCGAGATGGGGGCGGCGCCGGTCATGGCCACCTTGCAATGGGTCAGGCCGATATAGTTCTGCAGCGCCCGGAAGACCGCCACATAGCAAAAGGCAAAGATCGTCCGCTGCGCCAGGGTGCGGCGGGCGGGCGGCACTTCGGCGAAGGGCTCGCACAGCGCATAGGCCCGCTCGAACATGGCCCGGCGCAGGCCGCCGGCCTCAATCAGCTTGATGTAGATGGAGGCGTTCAGCTTCTCCCAGATGCGCGGCACGCCCAGGAACATGGAGGGCGCGACTTCCCGCAGGTCCTCCTGCACCGTGCGGATGCTCTCGCCGAAATTGATCTGCGATCCCAGATAGATGGGCGCCATGGTGGTGAGCATCTGCTCGGCCACGTGGCAGAGCGGCAGGTAGGACAGATGCGTGGTGGACGCATCCAGGGACAGCGTGTCCACCACCGCGATGGCCTCGGCCCTGAGGTTGCGATAGCTGAGCATCGCGCCCTTGGGCTTCCCCGTGGAGCCGGAGGTGTAGATCATCAGACCGATATCATCGAGGCCCTGCCGCGAGAGGCACTCCTCGATGAGGCGGGGATGCTCGGCGCCGTAGGCCCGGCCGAGCTCTTCCAGGGCCGCGAAGGAGAGGACGAGGCCATCGGGATAGGCCCGCAGCCCCTTCTGCTCGATGACGACGATGCGCTTGACCTTGGGCAGTTCGGCCTGGCGCTCCAGCACCTTGTCCACCTGCTCCTGGTCTTCGCAGACCACGATCTGCGCGTCCGAATGGTCGAGCACATAGGCGACTTCATTGGAGGGGCTGGTGGCATAGACGCCCACCGTCACCCCGCCCACGAGCCCGGCGCCGAGCTGGGCGAGCACCCATTCCACTCGGTTCTCCGAGAGGATGGCCACATGCCCGCCCTCGGCTAGGCCCATGGCCCGGAAACCTAAGCCCGCAGCACTGGCGCGCGTGAAATAGTCCTGGAGGCTCAATGGCTTCCAGATGCCGAAGTCCTTCTGGCGGATGGCGGTGCGCGCTCCGTTCTCCTGCGCCTGGCGGCGCAGCATCTGGGGCAGCGTGAGGGCGGGGGGATCAAAGACGGGCGTCGCGGTCATGGGAGGGTCCTCAGGACAGCCAGCGCTTGCGGCGCTTGTAATGCTTCACGTCGCGATAGCTTTTCTCGGCCCCCTCACCGGCCATGCCGAGATAGAATTCCCGCACATCCTGGTCGCGCATCAGCTTTTCCACCGGGCCGTCAATGACGACCTTGCCGGTCTCCATGATGTAGCCGTAATGGGCGACCGCCATGGCCACCGCCGCATTCTGCTCCACCAAGAGCATGGAGACGCCGCGCTCCCGGTTGATGCGGGCGATGATGGTAAAAATCTCCTCCACCAGCTTGGGCGAGAGGCCGAGGGACGGTTCGTCCAGGAGGATGAGGCTGGGCTTGGCGATGAGCGCCCGGCCGATGGCCAGCATCTGCTGCTCGCCGCCGGACAGATAGCCCGCGCGGCTGGCGCGCCGTTCCTTGAGGCGCGGGAAATAGTCATAGACCTCGTCGAAGGGCGTCGGCGGAAGGCCGCGGCCGGAAAGGGCGAAGGTCGCGGCGGTGAGGTTTTCCTCGACCGTGAGATCCTCGAACACCCGCCGCCCCTCCATCACATGGAACAGGCCCTTGCGGACGAGGCCGTGGGGGGAGAGTCCCGCCACGTTGCGTCCGTCGAAGGTGATGGTACCGGCGGTGACGGCGCCATCCTCGAGATCCAGCAGGTTGGAGATCGCCTTCAGCGTGGTGGACTTTCCCGCCCCGTTGGAGCCGAGCAGCGCCACCACGGACCCCCGCTCCACCCGGAGCGAGAGGCCGCGCAGAACCTGCACCGCCTTGTTGTAGACGACCTCGATATTGGTCACCTCGAGAATGGCGTCAGTCATGTCCGGCCCTTTGCCCGTCAGGAGGCGACGTTGATCCAATCGGAATCCGCCACCATCAGCTTCTTTGCGGCGTCGTAGCGATAGACGCGGCCCACCGGCACCGAATTGCCGGGAATGGAGACGGGAACACCGATGATGCCGCCGGTGTCGAAGTCCTTCAGGCTATTGAGCGCCGCCTTCAGGTTCGTGCCGTTCAGCTCCTTGCCAGCGCTGAGCGTGCGCTTGGCACTCTCCAGGAACAGCATGGCCGTGAAGAAGCCCTGCATATAGGCGGTGGACTGATATTCCGGCCGCATCTGCCGGATCTTGTCCAGCATGGGGCTCTTGCCGTCGGCGTCGTAATAATAGCGATAGGGCATCACGCCCATGAAGCCGTCCGCCGGCTCGCCCACTTTGGTCCAGAGCGAATTGTCCATGGACCAGAATGTGCCCATGAACTTGGTTGCAAGGCCCATCTGCTTGGCCTGGCTCATGAACTCCGGGATGGGCGCCAGCACGTAGCCGTGGAAGATAGTGTAGTCCGGGTTGGCGCGGCGCAGCTTCAGGATTTCGGTGGACACGTCCACGGCGGTGGGCGGGGTGACGATGGTCTCGGTCATCTTCAGGCCGAGCTTCTTCACCTTCTCCTGGCCCGCCGCGATGGGATCACGGCCGAATTCGGTGTCGGAATGCACGAAGGCGATCTTCGCGCCCGGCTTCGTCTTGGCCACATATTGCAGAAGAATGTCGATCATCTGCGTGTAGTCGGGCCCGGCGATGAACTGGAAGGGATATTTCTTGGGGTCGTTCAGCTCGCTGGCGAAGGAAGCACCCGCCATCATAATGGTCTTCTTGCGGTCCAGCTCCGCATTGATGGTCTTCGAGAAGCCGGTGGAGTCGCCATAATAGAGGTTGATATTGGCCTGGCTGGTGAGCTTGTTGAACACTGCCACCGACTGGTCGACCTTATAGCCGGTATCCTCGGCCAGATACGTCACCTTGCGCCCGGAGATGCCGCCGCCATCATTGATGATCTTCACATAGTCCTGGATGCCCGCATGGATGCCGATGCCGGCAAAGGCGAACACGCCGGACAGCGGGATCGAGCCGCCGATGACGATGTCATCCGCCGCCGCCGAGGGGCGGATGCCAAGGCCGATGGCAGCGCCCGCACCAAGGGCCAGAGTGAGGGCCTCGCGTCTGTTCATTTTCATGATGTTTCCTCCCGGTTCGCCCGCCTTTGCGGGTCTGTCACGTCGTCAGGTCTTGAACGGCCACAGATGGAAGAAGCGCCGCGTGCGCCGCCAGATCTCGGCAAGTCCGTGCGGCTCGAAGATCAGGAAGCCGATGATGAGCGCACCGAACACGATGGTGCGCACCGGCGAGAGAATGGCCACCGCATCGGGCAGGATGGGGGAGAGCACGCCCACCATCAACTTCAAGACTTCCGGCACCATGGTCATGAAGATGGCGCCGAGAATGCCGCCCAGGATCGTCCCCATCCCCCCCACGATCACGGCGGCCAGGAAGAAGATGGAATAGACGAAGGGAAAGCTCTCCGGCGTCACCACGCGGAAGAAATAGGCCCACAGTCCGCCGGCGACCCCCGCATAGAAGGAGGAGAGGGCAAAGCTCATGAGCTTGTAGCGCAAGAGCGGAATGCCCAGCACCTCGGCGGAAATGTCCCGGTCGCGGATGGCGATGAACGCCCGGCCGATGCGGGTGCGGAACAGGTTCGCCGCCGCCAGCACCATGACCGCCATCAGGGGAAGGATCAGCCAATAGAGCGCGAAGGGACGCGACAAGGTGAGGCCGAGGACGGAGGCCGGGGCCACATTGATGCCGGACACGCCATTGGTCACGGAGGACCAGTTGGCGAAGACGAAATGCAGGATGAAGGAGGCCGCGATGGTGGCCATCGCCAGGTAAAGCCCCTTCACCCGCAGGCTCGGCAGGCCCACCACCGCCCCGACCAAGGCGGTCATGATGCCGGCGAGCAGGAGGTTGAGCAGGGCCGGCGTGCCGAGCCGCCCCTCCAGAACCGCCACCGTATAGGCGCCCACCCCCATGAAGGCGGCCTGGCCCAGCGAGACGAGGCCGGTAAAGCCGGTGAGGATGTTGAGGCCCGTGGTTGAGATGATGTGGATCCCCACCAGGCAGGCCAGATAGAGAAAGTATTCGTTGGCGACGAACGGCAAGGCGACGAGGGCTACCGCCAGCACCACCAGCCAGGCGCGCTGGGTGGCGGTGTCGAAGAGCGCCTCGTCGGCGGCGTAGGTTTCTTTCAGCGTGCCGATGCGCATGTCACAGCCTCTCGATCTCGACCGTGCCGAACAGCCCGTAAGGCCGGACCAGCAGCACCAGCATCAGCAGGCTGAAGGTGGCGAGCATCTTGTATTCACCGCCCAGGAAGGTGCCGGCCCAGGCCTCGATGAGCCCCACCAGGATGGCGCCGATGAGCGCGCCGGAGATGGAATCCAGGCCCCCCACGATCACCACCACAAGGGCGGAAAGGCCGAACACGCCCATGGCCGGCGAGATGCCGCCCACCGCGCCCACCAGCACGCCCGCGCCCGCAGCCGCCATGCCGGCGAAGACCCAGGCCAGCGAGAAGACGGCGGGCACATTGATGCCGCAGGAATAGGCCGCCGCCTGGTCAGTGGCGGTGGCGCGCAGCGCGATGCCGCCGCGCCAGAAGCGGAACACCAGCAGGAAGGCGGCGATGACGGCGCAGGAGACGGTAAATCCGATCACCACCTTGCGCGAGACATAGGCATCGAAGATGAACACCGCGCCGCCGCCCATGAAATCCGGCAAGGCAGTGGGCGCCGCGCCCCAGATGATCTCAGCCAGGCCCATGAGCACCGAACCGATGCCGATGGTGACCATGAAGACCGAAATGGCATTCTCGCCCAGCATGGGGCGGATGATCGTGCGCTCCAGCACCGCGCCGAGAAAGCCACCGCCCACCAGCGCGGCGGGGATGGCCACATAAGTGGGAAGGCCAAGCCCCGCCGTGAAGGAGAAGAAGAGATAGGCGCCCACCATCAGCATTTCACCGATGGCGAGGTTCACCACGCGGGTGGCCTTGTAGATGAGCACGAAGGCAAGGCCGGTGAGCGCCAGCAGCGCCGCATTGCCGAGGCCCGCGAGCGTCACCTCGAAGAAGAACAGCCAGTCGAAGTCCATCACGCCGCCTCCCGTCCCTGGATGCGGCGCTGGAGCGCCTCAAGGTCCGTGCCGCCGAGATAGGCGCGGATCACGTCCGGATTGGCAGTCACCTCCGCCGGCCGCCCGCGCGCGATCACCTGGCCGAAATTGAGCACCACCACATGGTCGGAAATGTCCATCACCATGCCCATGTCATGCTCCACCATGAGGATGGTCACGCCCCATTCCTCCTTCACATCGAGGATGAAGCGGGCCATGTCCTCGGTCTCTTCCCGGTTCATGCCCGCCACCGGCTCGTCCAGCATCAGCACCTTCGGGCGCATGGCGAGCGCACGGGCCAGTTCCACCCGCTTGCGCAGGCCATAGGGCAGGGTTGCCACCGGCTGGTTGCGGATGTGGTTGATCTCCAGGAGGTCGATGATCTTTTCCTCCACCTCGGCGCGCAGCTCCATTTCCTCCTTCTGCGCTCGGCCCCAATAGAGGAGCGCCTCCAGCAGCGAGGTCTTCATGTGGGCGTGGCGGCCGAGCTTGATGTTGTCGAGCACGGTCATGCCCCGGAAGAGGGCGATGTTCTGGAAAGTACGGGCGAGGCCCAGGCGGGCGCGCTCGGGCGGATGGGTGCGGGAAATATCCTGCCCCTCGAAGCGGATGGCGCCTTCGCTCGGGTGGTAGAAACCGGAGATGCAGTTGAAGAGCGAGGTCTTGCCCGCCCCGTTCGGCCCGATCACGGCGGTGATGGAGCCCGGCGCCACGTCGAAGGTGACGCCGGAAAGCGCCTTCAGCCCGCCGAAGGACAGGCTCATGGCATCGACCGAGAGGATGGGCGCGCTCATGCGGCGCCTCCCGCGGGCCATGCGGACCCGATGGCGATGCGGGCCGTGCGCTCCCCGTGGCACGGTTGGCCTTTGCCCTGATGGGCGCGCACGACGCCGCCTGCGGCTGGTGCCGTCATGGTTTCCTCCCTCCCGACGGCGCTTGGGCGCGCTCTTGCGGATGTTGTGGTGCCTTTTCTCCCGGTGGCGTTGGCGCGCCGGACGGGAGCGTTCAATTACAGTGTCATGTGCTGCGGCAGGCTGCGGGCATAGACCCGCTCCACCGGCTCGTCGAGATCGCGCCCGGCCCGCTCGAAGCCGCGCCGCCAGTCATAAATGTGCCGGCGCATCCACAGCCGCGCCGCCTCCAGGTCCCGCGCCGTGATGGCGTCGATGATCTGGCGATGGGCGAAGATCATGCGTCCCGGCCCTTCGGGCACGCGGCGGCAGATGAGCTCTGAGGTGGGAAAGAACAGCAGGCTGCACGGCTCGCGCGACAGCGTCAGCACCCGGTTGCCGGTGGATTTGGCCAGGAGGACATGGAAGTCGAAGTCCACCTGCGAAATGCGGATCGGATCGTTGGCGGCGCTCGCGGCTTCCAGCTCCTTCTGGTTCTCCTCCAGCTCCGCGATGGCTTCGGGAGTCGCGGCAGCCACTGCCTCCTCCGCCGCGGTCACTTCCAGCACCAGCGAGACCGAGAACAATTCGCGGAACGTCACCTCGTGCAGCGCCAGCGCCCGGCTCATGCGCGAGGACAGGCGGCTGTAGCGGGGCAGGCAGGCATAGAGGCGCCGGTCCGGCCCGCGCTGGATGAAGCCGCTCTCTTCCAGCGCCCGGATGCCCTCGCGCACCGTGGAGCGATTGACGCCGAACTGGCGCACCAGTTCGGCCTCCGTGCCCACCGGCTCGCCCGGCAGAAGGCGCCCCGACACAACCTCGCGCTCGATCGCCTCCGCCACCAATTGGTAGGCGGGAGCCACCTGAATGCGCTCGAAGCGGGTCTGGGAAGGCGCAATCATCGCTGGTCCATCATAAGCCGACAGAACCTAACACCGCGTGATCGGACATTGTCAACAGCGGAACATGCTCTCAGCTTTTCTTATTTTGTAAGCAGTTGCGAGATGTTTGTCTCGCTCTTGCAATATCTTTGTCTATTTGTCGGACAAAGTTCCGCCTGCCCATTTTCTGCGTGGATCGCGTGGCGTCATGCGTGGCAGTGCAAAGGCGAGGGTCTCTAGCTTCCCATCGCGCGCATCAGCCGCTATCTTCGCTTTGAGAGTGTGAAGCCTTGCGGGGCGCAGGCGGATGCTTGGACCCTTGAAGACGAGGCGTCTTCAGCGCTGGAGGGGCGCGGGTGACGGTGTGGGGGCAGGGCGCCGCCAACTTGCTTCGGCAGACTGCGGGTCGGGGGCTGATCATGATGGCAGCCGTCCTGATGGTGGCTGCCATTGTCGCCATTCAGAGCTACACCCTTTGGCAGGCGCGGCAGGACACATGGACCAATGCGGTGCGCGGCGCCGACAATGTGCTGACCACGCTCGTCGCCGCCATTGAGCGCAACCTCACGCTGATCGAGGTGTCCCTGGCGGGCGTCCAGGAGGGGCTGCGGCACACGGAGATTCAGTTCGTCTCGCCCGAATTGCGCAACCTCATCCTGTTCGACCGCGCGACAGCGGCGGAGCACGTGGACGCGGTCCTGGTGCTGTCGCCGCGGGGAGACATCGTGTTCGATTCCCGCTCTCCCGTGCCCCGGTCCGGCAACTTTTCCGATCGGGACTTCTTCCGTGCCCAGCGCGACCGCGATGTGGGCACCTTCCTCGGCAAGCCCAGCGATGCCGGGCTCGAGCCTGGCATCTGGCAGACCACCTTCAGCCGGCGCCTGACAAACCCGGATGGATCTTTCGGCGGCGTGGTCGCCGCCAGCCTGCGCTCCAGCTATTTCGACGAGCTTTTTTCTGCCTTGGATCTGGGGCCGGGCAGCATCCTCACCCTCATGCGGACTGACGGGACAGTGGTAGAGCGTCGCCCCACCGCGGAGCCGAACCATGGCGCGGGCGTCCCGGTTGCGGGCAACGAGGTGTTCCAGGCCATCGCCGCAGGGCGCTCCAGCGGGTTCACCGCCGTCTCGATGTATGAGCAGAAGGAAAAGTACTTCCTCTACAAGCGCATCCCCGGCTTTCCGCTGGTTCTGATTATCTCCATCCCCATTGAAACGGTGCTCAAGCCGTGGCGCATGCAGGCCATCGTCGTGGGCCTGCTCACGGTCTGCGTGGGCGGGCTCATTCTGTTCCTGGTGGCGGTGGTGCAGCGTGCCCTGATCCGGAGCTTCTCCATGGCCGACCGGCTGAAGCTCGCGGCGTCCACCGACTTCCTGACCGGGCTGACCAACCGCCGCGATTTCGACCGCTACCTGGCCGTCGAGCTGCAGCGGGCGGCCCGCGACGGCTCATTCCTCTCGCTGGTGATGGTGGATGCGGACCGCTTCAAGCTGGTGAACGACCGGCACGGCCACCTGGTGGGTGACGAACTCTTGCGCGAGATCGCCACCAGCATCCGCCGCTCGCTGCTGCGGCCGGGGGACCTGGCCTCCCGCTATGGCGGGGAGGAATTCGCCATCGTGCTGCCGGTCACCGACAGTGCCGGCGCGCGGGTGATCGCGGAACGCATTCGCAAGGTGGTCGAGGCCACCTCGGTTCCTCTTCCGGACGGCTCGCGCTTGTCCGCCACGGTGAGCGTCGGCGGCGTCACCGCCGTGGTGGGCGCCGGCGCACGGGTCGAGACGCTGGTGCGCCGGGCGGACGAGGCGCTGTACATGGCCAAGGGGCGCGGGCGCAATTGCGCCGTGCTGCTGGAGGGGCTCGGCGCGGACAGCCGTGTCACCAGCATGCAGACCTTGCTCTACGTCTGAGCGCCCGCAGGCCTCGCCTTCGTTTCGAGTGCTTCAGTGTGTCATGGCAACGCCGCAGCGCTCCATCTTCTGGCTTCAACGCATTTCCTTCACGCGAACGGGTGCCCACTTCGCCTGGACATGCTCTAGGCTCTTTTGTAGAGCCTGCGGCCCATCACCCAGGTCTCGTCCACCGCCCGCTCGTCCGCCACCGTCATGAGGCCGAACAGGAGGCCGGCGGCCTCTTCCATGGAGTGCGGGCGCTTGCCTTCCAGGACCATGGACTGGCGCCAGGGCAGCGCGGCCGGCCCCCCGTTCCAGTCGAGGACCACGAAGTCGGCTTCCTTGCCCGGTTCAAAATTGCCCAGCATGTCGTCGATATAGAGCCCCTCCGCGCCCCCCAGCGTGATCGACCAGAACGCCCGGTAGGGCGAGAGCTTGTTGCGCTCGGCTTCCGCCGGATCGCGCCGGGCGGGATCGACGCTGCCGTCGAGCAGCGTGGCATTGCACATGCCCACCTTATAGGCGTCATCCAGCACATTGAGCATGGAGAAGCGGTTGCCGCCGCCAATGTCCGAGCCGAAGCTCAGGCGCACCCGGTGCTCCGGGTCCGTCGCGCGCCCCAGCCGGAACAGGCCGGAGCCCAGGAAGAGGTTGGAGCAGGGGCAGAAGGTGAGGGCTGCCCCCGCCTGCGACAGGCGCCGGAACTCCCCGTCGGAGAGCCAGACGCCGTGGCCGCCGGAGAATTTGGGGCCGACCAGGCCATAGCTTTCGTAGACGGCCAGATAGTCCGGGCAGTCCGGGAAGAGCTCCATTACACCGCGGCATTCCGCGGGGTTTTCGGAAATATGGGTGTTCACCCAGCAGTCGGGATGCTCCAGCTTCAGCCGCTCGCAAGCGGACATGAGCGCCTCGCTCGCCCCCAGGGCGAAGCGGGGCGTGATGGCGTAGAGATTGCGGCCGTTGCGGTGATAGCGGGCGATGAGGCGGGTGCTGTCCGCGTAGAAATTCTCGGGCGTGTCGGTGAAGTCCTCCGGCACGTTCTTGTCGATGCCGGTAAGGCCGGCGATGACGCGCACATTGCGGCGGCTGGCTTCCTCGAAGAAGGCTTCGGTGGAGACGGGCGAGGCGGTGGTGAAGGCCTGGCAGGTGGTGGTGCCGGAGGCGAGCAGGGCATCGAAGAAGCGCGCCGCGCCCTCCCGCGCATAGGCGGGATCCTTGTAGCGCAGTTCCTCCGGGATCACCCACTTCTTCAGCCAGGGCAGCAATTGCTCGCCATAGGAGCCGAGCATGCGCGTCTGTGGGAAGTGGATATGCCCGTCGATGAAACCGGGCAGGATGAGCCGGTCCGGAAAATGGCGGACCTCGATGTCCGCATAGGCAGGGGACACGTCCGCAAACGGGCCGAAAGCCCGAATGATGCCGTCCTCCACCACCAGAAGGCCGTCGGCCAGGAAGCGGGCGGCCTCGCTCTCGGCGCCCACGTGCTTCCAGGGATCATCGATGAAGTCGAAGAAGCTGCCGCGAATGCCCAGGAGGCTCATGCCAGGACCCTTTCACCCGCCACACAGACGCCCGGCTGCCGGCCCGCGACCGGGCGGGGGCGCGCGCTCGATCCATGCTGCAGTGCAGCTTACAGGCCGCATGGCCGCGCGCAAGCGCGGGCGGGTGTCAGATATAGTCGACGAAGGACTGCAGGGAATCCTGGTCGAGATCGCGCATCTCGGCCAGCGTGCAGGTGTCCAGCACGGTGCCGATGGCATCGCGCACCCGGCCCATGAGCAGGCGGACGTGGCAATGTGCGACGTTGCAATCCTCGCACGGCACATAGGCGTTGCGGCTGGCACAAGGGAAGGGCGCCAGGGGGCCGTCGAGCGCGCGGATCATCTCGCCCACGAGGATGTCCTCCGGCGGCTTGGCCAGCCGATATCCGCCAAGCTTGCCCTTCTTGCTGGTCAGGAAGCCGGCATTGCGCAATTCGCCGAGGATCACGTCGAGGAATTTCTTCGGGATCTGGTTGGCGTCCGCGATTTCCGCCACCTGGACGGACGCACCTGGCGCCAGGCTGGCGAGATGCACCGCCGCCTTCAGCCCGTATTTTCCCTTCTTGGTCAGCATGCCGTCACCTCGATGCCCGGCTTATGGGACGGCGCGGGAACCGGGTCAACATGAGAGCCGCCAAAGCGGAAACCGGGAAAGGGCGCTCAGCTGTCGAGCAGCGTGACGAGCGCGCCGTGAAGCGAGTGCGCAAGGGCATGAGGGCTTGCCTCGGCAACTTCCGAATCCGTGCGCATAATGGGAAGCCCGGACTTCAGCGCGAGGCGCGCCTCCACTTCGAGAGCCAGCTCGTTCAGGGCGTCCTTCAACTGGGCATTGGCTGTGGCTCCGAGCTCGGGGGCATGGACCAGTTCGCGCAGCAGATCGACCCGGGCCATGCCTGCCGCCAGCGCATCCGCATAGAAGGCGAGAGCCTCGTCGTCCGCATGGCGGCCGAGCACGCCGAGGAAGGCATCCCGCACGAACTGCCGGCGCTGGGTCAATGTGCCACCCGCTCCGCGCCCCAGCAGGGGGCGCTCGGCGATGCGGTGGAGGCTGTCCTGAACATGCAGGTGGATGCGTTCGCTGGCCCGTGGGAACGCTTCCAGGGCGCCGGCGAGGGCGGCGGTCACCTCCACCTGGTCCTGCGCCAGCATGTGCACCAGTTCGGAAAGCGGGTCCTCCGCCGTCTCCTCCAGGTCGAGGGCGCGGAGATAGGCGAGGGCGGCCTGGTCGCGGCGACCGGTGATCTTGAGCAGATGCCCCATCTGCAGGTGGGTGTCCCAGTTCATGGGATCGGCACTGAGCGCCCGCAGATAGGCCGCTTCCGCGCCGATCATCTGCCCGGATTCCTTGTGGGCGTGGCCGAGCTGCACCCAGATGTGGGTCATTTCCGGCTTCAGGCGCAGCGCTTCCGCATAGAAGGAGGCGGCCTTGCGCCAGCGGCGCTGCTCGCGTTGGGCATCGCCCTGGCGCACGCAGTCCGCCGCCGAAGGGCCTTCCCGGCCCAGCCCCATGAAGCGCACGCCGCGCACCAAGGCGGGCGCGTCCTCTCTGCCGGGATTGAGGGCGAGCCCCTCCACCCGCCGGGCGCGCGCACCGTCCTCCAGCATGCGCCCCGCCAGGGCGGCCTCCAAAGCGAGGCAGGCGCGCTGGAAGGCGCTCTTGTCCCGCGGCTCCGTCCTGGTGGCTTTGGTCCGCTGCCCCATCTGTCCCGAACATCCTTGCGCCGCCGGGGAACACTAATGCGCGTCCGCGCGGGAGGAAAGCGTGGCGTGCGCCAGATGAGGGCCAGTCGCGCCTCCTGCCCGATATTGCCACGTTCGCCCCTCCATGCTACCGCAACCCTGTGTATGGCGGGGGCGCCGCGCTTCGGCCGGTGGCTGTACAAGAACAGGGGTGGGACGCCATGCCCAAGGCCGCGCCCTCGGGGGCCTTTGAAAGTTATTCCCGCGATCCGGACCAACTGAAGAGTTCGGACCGATCCTTCGGCCGCATCATGGCCGTCTTCCTGCTGATCGTCTCGGGCTTCCAATTTCATCACGACCGCCTGGTCCTGGCGACAGTGCTGGCCCTCATCGGCCTTGCCTTCGCGGTGCTGGCGCAGGTCCGTCCGCAGGCGCTGCATCGGCTGAACCTTTTGTGGTTCCGGTTCGGCCTCCTGCTGCACAAGGTGGTCAATCCGCTGGTGATGGCCGTCATCTTCCTCGGCGCCGTGGTGCCAACGGCCCTCGTGATGCGCCTTCTCGGCAAGCGGCCGCTCGCCCTCGCCTTCGATCGCGGG